>NZ_VRVF01000100.1:0-12441 GCF_008040045.1 Methylobacterium sp. WL8
TCGGATAACGAAGCTCGCTTCGATCGTAGCGGGTCCGGTTCTCAGTCGTCCACATCGGCAGCCTCCACACAGGCAGCCTTGAATCACAAACCCCTCACCTCACTCAATATGTCGCCGGACAGACACTTAGAGGCTTCCGCCTCGCGAAAGCGCCTCAGGATGAGGTGGTGAGTGGGATCGGTCGTGGAACGGGCTCTGAGCGACCGCGCTCAGCGCGCCTCGGACCGCTCCTCCGCCAGCCGCTCGGCGCGGGTGCGCTCGTCGGCGGTGAGGCCGACAAGCGTCTGGTCGAGCCAGGCGTCAGACAGGCCCTGGCCGGCCGCGGTGAGGTTCCAGGCCGCGGCCTCGACCATGTTCTTGGGCACGCCGCGCCCGGTGGCGTAGAGCCGGGCGACGCGGTTCTGCGCGATGGCGTTGCCGCGGGACGCCGCGTGCAGGAAGTAGCGGGCGGCGCGGCCCTCGTCCTTCGGCAGGCCCTTGCCGTTGAACAGCAGGATCGCGAACTCGACCTCGCCGGCGAGGTCGCCGTTGTCGGCCGCCCGCCGGAACAGCTCCGCCGCCTTGGTCGCGTCCTGCGGGACACCGCGGCCCTGCAGGTAGAGGACGCCGAGATCGTGCTGGGCCGGGCCGATCTCGCCGTCCGACGCCTTGCGGAACATCGCCGCCGCGCGGGTCTGGTCGGCCTCGGTGCCGCTGGCGAGCAGCAGCAAGGCGAGGTTGTAGGCCGCCGTCGGCGAGCCGTGCTCGGCCGCCTGCTCGAGCCAGCGCCGGCCGGCCTTCGGGTCCTTGGGAACGCCGCGGCCGTCGAGGGACATCAGGCCCAGCGACGACATCGCGCCGGGCTCGCCCTGCGCCGCCGCGAGGCGGTACCAGTCGGCGGCCTTGACCGGGTCGGGGCGGATGCCGAGGCCCTGGTTGTACAACTCGCCGAGCAGCGTCATCGCCGCCGCGTCCTTGCGGTCGGCCTCGATCCGCTTCGTCGCCTCGCGGAACGCGGTCACGTACTGCCCGCGCTGGTAGGCGCCGTAGGCGAAGTCCGGCGTGCGGTCGGTCGGCGGCGGGCGGGCGCCACCGGAATAGCCGACGGTGTAGGGGGTCGGCAGCTCTCGCATCGGCGGCTTGACCGGGTCGGTGCCCGGCGTCCGGGTCGGCTCGATCGCGCTGGGCGCCGCCATCGCCCCGCCGCCGGCCAGGAGCAGCGCGAGGGTGCTCGAAGCGAGCCGCCTCACGAGGCCGCCTCCGAGAGCGCGGCCTGCACGCGGGCGACGCCTGCGGGGTCGTCCATCCACAGCCCGCTCTCCAGCCCGACGAACTCGGCGCCGGTCGCCGCGAGCGCCGCGACCTCGGCCTCGGTGCAGGCGACGCCGATGCATGGCGTCTCGAAGATTTCGGCCCACCACGCGGTGCGCTCGTGCACGCCCTCTGCGTCGGCGGCGACGCCGTCGGGGTAGAGGCCGCCGAACATCAGGTAGTCGATGCCGGCCTCGCCCGCATCCATCGCCGCGTGCCGGGTCTCGATCCCGCCGACGCCGAGGATGCGGCCGTCGCGCAGACGCCCGCGCAGCTCCTGCAGCGTGCCTTCCTCCGGCTTGTCGACGTGGATGCCATCCGCCCCGCCCCGCGCCGAGATGCTGACGAGGTCGCCCGCGAAACCCGGGGCGGCGACGACCAGCGCCGCGCCGGCCGCCTGCACCGCGGGCGCGACGCGTTTCACCAGGGCGATCAGGCTGCGCTCGTCCGCGGGTGCCAGGCGCAGGATCACCGCGGCCACGTCGCCCGCGGCGCAGGCTCGCTCCAGCGCGGGCACCAGCGCGTCGACATGCTCCGCCCCGACATGGTGCGGCGTCAGCAGGGTGAGGCGGGGTGCGTCGGTCATGCGCCCTGATACCGCCGCGGAGGGCGTCGGGGAAGCGGAGAGGAGCGTTGCGGCCCTGGCAAAGAGAGGTCGAAGTCTCGCTCGAGCGTCCTCGTACGCGCCCGTCATTCTGGGGCTGCGCAGCAGAGCCCGGAATCCAGAACCATAGGCCGTGATCGAGAATGCACCGTCGGCGGCTCTGGATTCCTGGCTCGCCTCACGGCGCCCCGGAATGACGGTGTCGGGGCGGTGAAGGGGGGCCTTCCCTTACCGCCCCGATCGAAGGCGCCGCCTCAGTTCGCGGTGATCTTCGGGTCGAGCGAGCCGTTGGCGTAGCGCTTGGCCATGGCGGAGACCGAGATCGGGCGGATCTTCGAGCCCTGGCCGGCGGTGCCGAACTCCTCGAAGCGCTGCTTGCACAGCTTGGTCATCGCCTCCATGGCGGGCTTGAGGTACTTGCGCGGATCGAACTCGGCCGGGTTCTCGGCGAGCACCTTCCGGATCTGGCCGGTCAGCGCCATGCGGTTGTCGGTGTCGATGTTGATCTTGCGCACGCCGTGCTTGATCCCGCGCTGGATCTCGGCCACCGGCACGCCCCAGGTCGGCTTCATCTGGCCGCCGTACTGGTTGATGATGTCCTGCAGATCCTGCGGCACCGAGGACGAGCCGTGCATGACGAGGTGGGTCGTCGGCAGGCGCCGATGGATCTCCTCGATCACGTTCATCGCGAGCACGTCGCCGTCGGGCTGGCGCGTGAACTTGTAGGCGCCGTGGCTGGTGCCCATCGCCACCGCCAGCGCGTCGACCTTGGTCGCCTGCACGAACTTCACCGCTTCTTCCGGGTCGGTGAGCAGCTGGTCGTGCGAGAGCGTGCCTTCGAAACCGTGGCCGTCCTCGGCCTCGCCCTCGCCGCTCTCGAGCGAGCCGAGCACGCCGAGCTCGCCCTCCACCGAGACGCCGGCCCAGTGCGCCATCTCCGAGACCTTGTGGGTGATGCCGACGTTGTAGGCGTAGTCGGCCGGCGTCTTGCCGTCGGCCTTCAGCGACCCGTCCATCATCACCGAGGTGAAGCCGTACTGGATCGCGGTGGCGCAGGTGGCCTCGTCGCTGCCGTGGTCGAGGTGCATGCAGACGGGGATGTGCGGATAGATCTCGACGAGGCCGTCGATCAGCTTGGCCAGCACGATGTCGTTGGCGTAGGCGCGCGCGCCCTTGCTCGCCTGCAGGATCACCGGGGAATCGGTGGCGTCGGCGGCCGCCATGATGGCGAGCCCCTGCTCCATGTTGTTCATGTTGAAGGCCGGCACGCCGTAGCCGTACTCGGCGGCGTGATCGAGAAGCTGCCTCAACGTGATCCGCGCCATCGTCCGTGCTCCGTCTTAGGTCTGGTCGGGTCTGTGGGGAGAACGCCGCCGCGGCCCGGATGGATCGTGCGGGACGGCGCGAAAATCGCCGGAAAAGTCGGCTGTTGAAACTCAGCTCTTGGCGCGCAGGGCCTCGACGCCCGGAAGCGTCTTGCCCTCCAGCCATTCGAGGAAGGCGCCGCCGGCGGTCGAGATGTAGGAGAAGGTCTCCGAGACGCCCGCATGGTTCAGCGCGGCCACCGTATCGCCGCCGCCGGCGACCGAGACGAGCTTGCCAGACGCCGTGCGATCGGCCGCGTGCCGGGCGGCGGCGACGGTGGCGGCATCGAACGGCGTCAGCTCGAAGGCGCCGAGCGGGCCGTTCCACACCAGCGTCGCGGCCTCGTCGATCGCCGCGTCGATCAGGGCGACGGATTTCGGCCCGGCGTCGAGGATCATGCCGCCCTCGGGCACCGCGTCGACCGAGACGGTCTCGTGGGCCGCGTTCGCCTTGAACTCGGAGGCGACGACGGCGTCGACCGGCAGGATGATCCGGCACTTGGCGGCCTCGGCCGCGGCGATGATGCGCAGGGCGGTCTCGGCGAGGTCCTTCTCGCACAGCGACTTGCCGACGGGCTTGCCCTGCGCGTGCAGGAAGGTGTTGGCCATGCCGCCGCCGATCACCAGCATGTCGACCTTGGCGACGAGGTTCTCGAGCAGGTCGATCTTCGAGGAGACCTTGGCGCCGCCGACCAGAGCGATCACCGGGCGGGCGGGGGCTTCGAGGCCCTTGGTCAGGGCGTCGAGCTCGGCCTGCATCAGGCGGCCGGCATAGGCCGGCAGGCGGTGGGCGAGGCCCTCCGTCGAGGCGTGCGCCCGGTGGGCGGCCGAGAACGCCTCGTTGACGTAGACGTCGCCGTTGGCAGCGAGCGCGTCGGCGAAGGCCGCGTCGTTCGTCTCCTCGCCGGCATGGTAGCGGGTGTTCTCGAGGAGCAGCACGTCGCCGTCCTTAATCGCCGCGATCGCCGCCGACGCGGCCGGGCCGACGCAATCCTCGGCGAAGGCGACCGCGCTGCCAAGCTTGTCGGACAGGGTGGCGACGACGGGGGCTAGCGAATCCTTGGGATCGCGCTTGCCCTTCGGCCGGCCGAAATGGGCGAGCAGCACCACCTTGCCGCCTTGCCCGGCGATCTCGCGGATCGTCGGCACCACGCGCTCGATCCGGGTCGCGTCGGTGACGCGGCCGCCCTCCATCGGGACGTTGAGGTCGACGCGGAGCAGGACGCGCTTGCCCGCCAGCGAGCCGGAATCGTCGAGGGTGCGGAAGGCGGTCATGCGGTCCTGCTCTGTCGGTGTCGGGTCAGCGCGCGGGCGAGGGGGCGGACGACGTGGCGGGGGCTTGGGCCGCAGGCGCGGTGGCGTTCGCGCGCGGCGGCAGCAGGCTGTCGAGGTTGAGCCGCTGCACGGCGACCATCAGCACCACGGTGAGCACGGCGGTGATGATCGCGGTGAGCACCAGGGCGCCGGTGCCGGGCAGGCGCCGCGTGCGCTCGGTCAGGCCGCGCATCTCGGAGCGGAGCGCGGCGAGGTCGGACTGGCGGGCGGCCTCGTTCATGCGGTTCGAGGCGCCCTCGACCTTGTCCTCGACGCGGGTCAGCAGAGACTCGGAGCGGGCGTACTTGTCCTCGATGCGCGAGGTCTTGTCCTCGATCCGGGCGAGCTGGTCGAACAGCTGGTTGGCGGCGATCGGCGTCGCCACGGAGGCGCCGGGAATCGCGGGCTTCGCCTCCACGCGGGCTGTCTCCACATGCGTGGTCGCCGCCGGGATGAAGTCCTGTCCGGTCGCGGTCTTGGGGGCGTCGGTCATGCGTGTCGGACCCTTGCTCGTCTGCGGTTCGGAAGGCGGCCCGGCGCCTCGTGGAGCTGGGCTTGGTCGCGAAACCGCCGGCCCGCGGGTGGCGCCCGCGAGCCGGCCGGGTGAACGGATCAGATCAACGCGTTAGATCAGCTTGGCCATCGCCACGGCCGTGTCGGCCATGCGGTTCGAGAAGCCCCACTCGTTGTCGTACCAGGCGAGGATGCGGACGAAGGTGCCGTCCATGACCTTGGTCTGGTCGAGGTGGAAGGTCGAGGAGTGCGGGTCGTGGTTGAAGTCGATCGAGACGTTGGGCTGGTCGGTGTAGGCCAGCACGCCCTTGAGCGGGCCGTCGGCCGCCGCCACGATCGCCGTGTTGATCTCCTCGACGGAGGTGGCGCGCTTGGCGGTGAACACGAGGTCGACCGCCGAGACGTTCGGCGTCGGCACGCGGATCGAGGTCCCGTCGAGCTTGCCCTTCAACTCGGGCAGCACGAGGCCGACGGCCTTGGCGGCGCCGGTCGAGGTCGGGATCATCGAGAGCGCGGCGGCGCGGGCCCGATAGAGGTCCTTGTGCATCTGGTCCAGCGACGGCTGGTCGTTGGTGTAGGAGTGGATCGTGGTCATGAAGCCGCGCTCGATCCCGACGAGGTCGTTGAGGACCTTCGCCACCGGCACCAGGCAGTTCGTGGTGCACGAGGCGTTCGAGATCACGTGGTGGTCGGCGGTGAGCTGGTCGTGGTTCACGCCGTAGACCACCGTCAGGTCGGCGCCGTCGGCGGGGGCCGAGACGATGACGCGCTTGGCGCCGGCGTCGAGGTGGGCCTTGGCCTTGTCCTTCGAGGTGAAGATGCCGGTGCATTCGAGCGCGATGTCGACGCCGAGCTCGCGGTGCGGCAGCTCGGCCGGGTTGCGCACGGCGGTGACGCGGATGCGGTTGCCGTCGACGACGATGTAGTCGCCGTCGACCACGACCTTGGCGTTGAACCGGCCGTGGATCGAGTCGAAGCGCAGCAGGTGCGCGTTGGTCTCGACCGGCCCCAGGTCGTTGATCGCCACGACCTCGATGTCCTTGCGGCCGGCCTCGTGGATCGCGCGCAGCACGTTGCGGCCGATGCGCCCGAACCCGTTGATGGCAACCTTCACCGTCACGGCGTGACTCCTTCCCGAGATGGGGCGCCACCTTGCGGGCGCCGCTCGATGATACCGGGGCGGCGCGTCGGCCGTCCGGTGCTGCGGCCGGCTCTATGAACCGCCGAATTGAACCTGGGATGAACCGACGCGAGGACCGGGCACGGGTCGCCGGGGACCATCCGTGAGACGGACGACGCGGGCGAGGGCCTCGGGACTGGCACGGGTCGGATATCCGGGCAGAGGATGCGCGCGAGGACAGGCCCTGCGCGTGCGGCGGGTCTCTAACATGGTGCCTCGGGCTGTCAAAGCGCACGCGGTGGCTGTGCGCGCGCAAGCCCTGACAATCCGGACGGCCTGACCGGGCGGGATCGTCCCGACGCGGATTTGCCTGGGCGTGCGGTCGGAATCGGCTGGAAATCCGCTGCGGCTTAGGGGAAACCTGCCCTCGACCATGAGCGAGCCCGCCAGCCCCCCGACCGATCCGCCCGGCGACGACGCTGCCGGGCCCGACTCCGCCGGGCACGACTCGGCCGGGCACGACTCGGCCGGGGACGCCCTGCGCAGGCTCGATGCGGCGTTGCTGCAGCTCGAGGCCGCCGTCGCGCGCCGGCTCGAGGCGGAGGCGAACCCCGCCGACGTCGAGGCGGAGCGCGCGATCATGGCCGAGGACCGCGCCCGGCTGGCCGCCGCCCTCGACGCGGCGAGCGCCCGGCTCGCCCAGGTCGAGACCACCGCGGACACGGTCGGCCGCCGGCTGGAGCGGGCGATCGGCACCGTGGAAGGCGTGCTCGGCCGCCCGGACCCTTGACCGGAGGCGGTGGGCGCGCGCCCAATCCTCCGTCGACCCGACCGCCCGCGTCCGTTCCGAGGCCCGCATGCCCCAGATCAGCGTCACCATCGACGGCAAGAGCTACCGCATGGCCTGCGGCGACGGCGAGGAGGCGCATTTGTCCGCGCTCGCCGCCGACCTCGGCGCGCGGGTCGCCGACATGCGCAAGGCCTTCGGCGAGATCGGCGACATGCGCCTCCAGGTGATGGCGGCGCTGACCATCGCCGACGAGGTCTCCGAGCTGAAGCGCCGGCTCTCGGTGGCGGAAGCCGAGGCCGAACGCCTGCGGGCGGAAACGGCCGCCGCGGGCGCGGCGCAGGCCGACCAGTCGGCCCGCGTCGCCGACGGCGTCTCGAAGGCCGCCGAGCGGATCGAGCGGATGGCGCGGGCGCTCGCCGCCACCGCCGGACCGGCAGGCGCCGACTTGCGCTGAGCCAGCCGACTTGCGCCGAGCCAGCCGACCTGCGCCGATCCAACCGGCCTGCGCCGAGCTGCGACGCCCGGTCGATGAACCTTGGCGGGCCGGCGCCGCGTTGACGGGCCGACGCGGCGTTCCCGCCGCCCGAAAAAGGCTCCCCATGACCATGACGATCGCCGGCGCGTGCCCCGGCTTCCGCGCACGCCTGCTGCTCGGCGGAGCGTTGCTCGCCGGAAGCGCGCTTGCCGGCCCCGCCGTCGCGCAGGACATGCCCGCACCGCAGAAGGATGCCGCGCCGGGTCTGACCAAGGTGGCGAGCTTCGAGCATCAGGTGACCGGCGTCACCGTTTCGAAGGACGGGCGGATCTTCGTGAACTTCCCGCGCTGGACCGAGGACACCGCCGTCTCGGTCGCGGAGCTGAAGGACGGCACGCTGACGCCGTTCCCCGACGCCGAATGGAACGGATGGCGCAACGCCAAGAAGGACCAGGTGGATGCCCGCAACCATTGGGTCTGTGTGCAGAGCGTCGTCGCCGACCCGAAGGGCAACCTCTGGGTGCTCGATCCGGCGGCGCCAGCGATGGCGGCCGTGGTCAAGGACGGGCCGAAGCTCGTCGAGATCGACCTGAAGACCAACAAGCCGGCCCGCACCATCGCCTTCGACGAGACGGTGGCGCCGCAGGGCTCCTACCTGAACGACGTGCGCTTCTCCCCCGACGGCAAGACCGCCTACCTCACCGATTCCGGCGCGAGCGGCGCCCTGGTGGTGGTCGACCTCGACAGCGGCAAGGCGCGCCGCCTCCTCGACGGCGATCCGACCACCATGCCCGACAAGAGCGTGACGGTGAGTTACGACGGCAAGCCGCTGCGCCGCCCCGACGGACGCGGCGTCGAGTTCGCCGCCGACGGCCTCGCGCTCTCGCCCGACGGCAAGACGCTCTACTGGCAGGCGATCAAGGGCAAGACGCTCTACAGCCTGCCGACCGACGCGCTCACCGGCTGGCTGACGTCCGCGGTGGTGCCGAGTGCGCTCACCGACAAGAGCCTCTCGGGCAAGGTCGAGACGGTGGGCGAGAACGGCCCCGCCGACGGCCTGATCATCAGCCGCCACGACGGCCGGATGTACGTCACCGCGCCGGAGGAGAACGCGGTGAAGGTGCGCGACCTCACGGCCAAGGGCGGGACGCCGACGGTGCTGGTCCAGGACCCGCGCCTGCGCTGGCCCGACACCTTCGCCGAGGCACCGGACGGCACCATCCTGTTCACCACCTCGCACATCCAGGATTCGGCCTTCTACAAGCCGGACGCGCCGGCGGCCCTGCCGACCGAGCTGTGGAGCATCAAGCCGGGCGCAGCCGAGGCGACGGGTTCGACGACGGCACCGAAGTAGAGCGGGCACCTTCCCCTCTCCCCGCAAGCGGGGCGAGGGGGGGGCACGGTGATCGCTCCACCCACGGTCTCGATAGGCGCCAGCCGACATCTTGGTGAATGGGCCTACGGCAAACGAAAAAGGCCCGACCTTCCGGTCGAGCCTTTTTTATCTGAGCCGATGCGAACCTCAGCCCGCGTAAGCCCCACCCGTCGTTTGCGGAAAGCGATCCGCGAGCGCCCGGCGAAGCTTTTCCAACGCGCGGTTCTCGATCTGGCGGACGCGCTCCTTGGAGATGCCGAGGCGGTGGCCCAGCGCCTCCAGGGTGGCCTGGTCCTCGGCGAGCCGGCGCTCGCGCAGGATGCGCAACTCGCGCTCGGACAGGACGGTGAGAGCCTGCTGCAGCCAAAGGTGGCGGCGCTCGCCGTCGACCGTGGCTGTGACGGTCTCGTCGGGCAGGGCCGCACCGTCGACAAGGAAGTCCATGCGCTCGGACGAAGCTTCGCTTTCCTCGCCGACCGAGGCGTTGAGCGACATGTCGGGACCGGAGAGCCGGGCGTCCATCAGCGCCACGTCCTCGCGCGACACGCCGATGGCGGTGGCGATGCGACGGTGGATCTCGTCGCCGACACGCTCCTCGGTCGATTGCATCAGCCGGGCGCGCAGGCGCCGCAGGTTGAAGAACAGCGCCTTCTGGGCGGAGCTGGTGCCACCGCGGACGATCGACCAGTTGCGCAGGATGTAGTCCTGGATCGAGGCGCGGATCCACCAGGTGGCGTAGGTCGAGAATCGCACCTCGCGCTCCGGCTCGAACCGGGCCGCGGCCTCCATCAGACCGACATGGCCCTCTTGGACGAGATCGGCCATCGGCAACCCATAGTGGCGGAAGCGCCCGGCCAGCGCGATCACGAGGCGCATATGCGCGGAGATCAGCTTGTGCAGGGCGCGCTCGTCGCGGTCGTACTTCCAGCTCACCGCAAGGCCGCGTTCCTCGTCCCGCTGGAGGAACGGCGCTTCCATCGCGGTGCGAATGAACTGCCGACGAATTCCCGCGATTTCCGCCATTCCGCCTGCCTCTTTCTTCCAAGCGCTTCTGCGGCCTCGACCGCGTCCTGCGGACTCACCGGTACGATCCGGGCATCCACGCAAGGCACCGGACAACGGGAAGGCGAAGGCGATGGTTCCGCGGCGATGCAACAGGGCGCGCGATGCCCGGTTCCGCGGCGCGCACGATTCCGCGAGCGGGTGTTGCCGGACGGCTCCAGCCGACATGCGCTTTGGGGGCCGGCCCAAAGAAAAAGCCCGGCGCTGGCGCACCGGGCTCGGTCGACGATGGAAGGGCCGGAAAGGGTCCGGCCGAGTCGGCGCGCCCTCAGGCGGCCTCTTCCTGGATGGCCTCGTCGCCGTCGGTCTCGGCTTCCGCCTCGGCCTTGCCGCGGCGGGGCGACTTCTGCAGGCTCTGGTCGATGAGCTTGAGCGCCTCGGTCTCGGTAATGCGGTTGACGGTCGAGATCTCACGCACGATCCGGTCGAGGGCGGCCTCGTAGAGCTGGCGCTCGCTGTAGGACTGCTCGGGCTGGGCCTCGGAGCGGAACAGGTCGCGCACCACCTCGGTGACCGAAAGCAGGTCGCCGGAATTGATCTTGGCCTCGTATTCCTGGGCGCGGCGCGACCACATCGTCCGCTTGACGCGGGCGCGGCCGGTCAGCACGTCGAGGGCCTTCTTCACCAGCTCCGGCTCGGCGAGCTTGCGCATGCCGACGCTGTTGGCCTTCGCGGTGGGGACGCGCAGGACCATCTTGTCCTTCTCGAAGGAGACGACGAACAGCTCGAGCTTGTAGCCGGCGATCTCCTGCTCTTCGATCGCGGTGATGCGGCCGACGCCGTGGGCGGGATAGACCACCGCCTCGCCGGTCTTGAATCCCTGGCGGCCCGTCGTCGGCTTCTTGGCTGTTGTCATGCGAGAAGGGCCTCCAGAACAAAGCGCGGGGGGTTGCAAGCACCCGCGTGACCATGTCTTCCGGGACGGGACACCCGGCTTCCGACGCCCGACCGACGCCGCCGACCAGACAGGTCGGGCAGGCGGAGGCTCCCAGGCGAGCCGTGCGCAGCCCATGATAGAACAACCGCCGAAGGCAACGCCTCCAGCAGTCGAGCGCGTGCATCCTGTGATCCCGGGTGATCCGGGTTTCGCGTTTTGAACGCGGCAGGCGGCACGTCAGGCGCGAGCGACGGCAGAAGGATTGTCTATCACAAATCAACGGTCGAATCAAAGCAGCGCGACGCACCCCGGACGGTTCGGGACCATCCGGAGCGCGTTATGCACGGGTTCGCTGGGGCCGGCCGCGGGCCGGCGAGGCAAACGCAAGGCAACCCGAAGGCCAGCCGCCGCGTCGATACGCGGGATCGTGCCGGCTTGTTCAGTCGCCGGTGCCGGGGGCGGCGGAGAAGTGGGCCTCGAACTTGCCGGCCACGCCGTCCCAATCCTTGGCGTCGCCGGGCGCGTCCTTCTTCTGGGTGATGTTCGGCCAGTCCTTTGCGTAGTCGGCGTTGACCTTGAGCCAGGTCTCGAGGTTCGGCTCGGTGTCCGGCTTGATCGCCTCGGCCGGGCATTCCGGTTCGCAGACGCCGCAATCGATGCACTCGTCGGGGTGGATGACGAGCATGTTCTCGCCTTCGTAGAAGCAGTCCACCGGGCAGACTTCCACGCAGTCCATGTACTTGCACTTGATGCAATTGTCGGTGACGACGTAGGTCATGGTGCGATTTTCGTCCTCGATCCGCGCTGGCCGCATCCGCGGCCGCCGGGGGCTCGAACGGTCTCGCGGGCGGGCGAAGGCGCGTTCGGCTTGCGTGTCGACGGGCCCTCGTAGGCGGCCCTTGGATGGGAAGGGCTCTAGCCCCTGCCAAAGGGGCTGACAAGCGCAGCCATGCCGCAACCTGGCCGCCGCACGGGACTGTGGCTTGTCTACAATGATTCCAGGGGCGGGCTGGGCTCTACAGAGAGAGGGGCCGGAGCCTCGTCGCCCCCGGCGGCGAGGTCCGCGTAGAGCAGCCGGGCGACCGGGGCCGAGCCGCGATGCGTCCCGAGGTCCAGGACCCGCAGGATGAGAGTGGCGTGGGCGGCGGCGACCGTCAGCACGTCGCCGACGGCCAGCCCCTTGGCCGGCAGGGTGATCCGCGTCCCGTTGAGGCGGACGTGGCCGTCTTCCACGAGGCGGGCGGCGAGCGCGCGGGACTTCGCGAACCGCGCGAACCACAGCCACTTGTCCAGCCGCTGCCGCCCTTCCTTCATGCAGACCGGCGGTGCCTCAGCGCTTGCCGCCTTCGCCGGATTCTAGCTGCGCCTTCAGGGCGGCGAGCTTGGCGAAGGGCGAATCGGGATCGGGCGCCCGCTCGCGGCGCGGGGGCCGGGCATCCGGTCGAGGGCCGGCATGGCGCGGCTCGTCGCGGCGGTCGGGCCGGGCGCCGGGCTCGAAGCGCTCGCGGCGCGGGCCGTCGTGGCGGCGCGGCCCTTCCGGCCGGCCACCCTCGGGCCGGGGACCATCCTGACGGGGGCCGTCCTGGCGCGGCGGTCGGTCGCGGCCCTCGGTCGCGTGCGGACGGGGCCGGTCGCGGCCGCCGTCGCGGCGCTGCTC
>NZ_VRVF01000101.1:0-12215 GCF_008040045.1 Methylobacterium sp. WL8
TCGCCACCGCGTTGAAGGTGCCGCGGTCGATGTCGAGGTCGGCCGCCGTGACGGTCTCCACCGTGCTCGGGATCTTGTAGAGCGGCTGCTCGCCGCCGCGCAGGCGCGGCGATCCGGCGGACGAGACAGGCGCCGCGCTCGGCGACACGATCGGGGTCGCGCCGAGCGGCGGGGCGGCCCGCGTGGAGCCCGAGCCCGAGCCGCCGACCGGCGTCGTCGACACGACGCTGATCTCCGACAGCGTCACCGAACTCTGTGCGTAGGCCGCACCCGGCAGCAACGCCACCGAGGCGATCAGGCTTCCACGAAGCGCCCGCATTGTCATTCCCCAACCCCGAACCGACGAGCGGCGCGCCCCCTCTGCGGCGGGCTTACCCAGCACTGCTCGCCTTGCACTGCTTGAGCTGCACTCATGCAAGGCGCGTCGGGATCGGACAATCGCGGGACGACCGTGATCCGGCGGAAATCGCCGCTCACGGCGCCGTTACACGCCGAAACGGACGACCCGTGGTTCGCGTGCAACAGATTTTCTATGTCTCATCAAAGACTTAGGGAGTTTTCGGCAATGCTGCCCGGGAGGAATCGGCAACCCGGTTCCGGGTCGCCGGCTCTGGCTTCAAAGCCGGGCCTGGATCTTCTTGGCGATCTCGCCGAGTCGCTGCTCGAGGAGCTGCGGCACCTCGCAGACGTAGGTCAGCGACTGGCTGCGCTCCTGGAAGATCCGCCGGTCCCAGGCGAACTTGGTCTCGATCTCGGATTGCTCCTTCGAGACCTCGCGGGCGTCGGCCGCGCTCGGGCCGTCCTTGGTCTGGCTGATGGTGTCGGCCTCGTCGCGGATGCGCTCGGCCATGCGGCGCTGCCCCTGCGCGTAGCGCGCGATACCGCCCATCACCTTGTCGCGCTCGCCGTTCACCACCTCGAACACCCCGGCGTAGACGTGGGCGAGGCCCTTGGCCTTGTCGGCCGCCGGCACCTTGGCGACGTAGGCGTCGAGCAGCGGGTCGACCTCGTTGAGCTCGGTGCGGCGGGAGGCGAGCTTCTGGGCCAGCACCGCCGCGTCGTCGTCGTCGCCCCAGGCGCCGGCTCCGGCGATGTCCGGCCCGGTCCAGAACTGGCCGGGGCTCAGCGTCGCGACCTTGCGCTGGACGCAGGGCCAGTCGGGATCGGTCTTGGGTTGGGCCAGCACGGGGCCGGCGAGGCAGGCGAGGGCGACAACCGCCGCAGGGAGGATGCGAAAAACGATCATGACGGGTCTCCGGCCGGGCCGCCACGCCGGGCCATGATGCCGCGGCCGGGATCGTAGGCGACGACGGCGAGGGTGAAGAAGGCGAAGGTCACGCCGAGCACGACCGCGCAGGAGACCGGCTCGAACTGCCCGTAGAGGGCGAAGCGCACGAGCTGGACGGCGTGGGTGAAGGGGTTGCACTCGCAGATCCAGTACAGGGTCTCCGAGGATTCGCGGATGCGCCACAGCGGGTAGAGCGCCGAGGAGGCGAAGAACATCGGGAAGATCACGAAGTTCATCACGCTGGCGAAGTTCTCGAGCTGCTTGACCATCGACGACAGCAGCAGGCCAATCGACCCGAGCATCAGCCCGGCGGCGATGAAGGCCGGCAGCGCCGCGAGGTAGCCGACCGCCGGGATGTCGAGGTCCCAGAACCAGGCGATGGCCAGGAAGGCGTAGGCCTGCACCACCGAGACGGTGACGCCGGCGATCAGCTTGGCGAGGAGCAGCAGCCAGCGCGGATACGGGCTCGTGAGCAGCACCTTCATCGAGCCGACCTCGCGGTCGTAGACCATCGAGAGCGAGGATTGCATGCCGTTGAACAGTTGGATCATCACCGCCAGCCCCGGCACCACGTAGACCTCGTAGAGGACGTAAGTCTGGTAGGGCGGCTCGATCGAGACGCCGAGCGTGTTGCGGAAGCCCGCCGCGAAGATGAACAGCCAGACCAGCGGCCGCACCAGCGCCGAGAAGAACCGCTCCTTCTGGTTGAAGAAGCGCAGCAGCTCGCGCCGGACGATGCCGCCGAGGCAGATCAGGTAGCCGACCGCGTCGAGCCGCCCGAGATGGGCGGTCTCTCGCGGCGCGACCGGGCTCGTGGGAGAGGCGATCGTCGCAGACGTGCCGACTGGCGTGCTCATGCGGCCTCCCTGGCCGGCTTGGCCGGCTCGGACACGAGCCGGCGGAACGCCTCCTCGAGGGATTCGTCGGCCCGGCCGATGGTGCCGGCCTTTCCCCGCGCGACGATGCGGCCCTTGTGCAGCACCACGGCGTCGTCCTCGGGCGCGATCTCCTCGAAGATGTGGGTCGCCCACAGCACCGAGAGCCCTTCCTCGCGCACGAGGGCGCGGACGATCGCGACGATGTCGGCGCGCGATTCGAGGTCGAGGCCGACGGTGGGCTCGTCGAGCAGGAGCAGGCTCGGATGGTGGACGAGGGAGCGCGCGATCTCGATGCGGCGCGATTGCCCGCCCGACAGCGTGCGCACCTTGTCGGCGCGCCGGTCCGTCAGCCCGACCCGGTCGAGCAGCCCCGCGATCCGGGCCTTGGCGGCCTTGCGCGGGATGCCGTGCAGGGCCGCGTGATAGAGCAGGTTCTGCTCGACGGTGAGGTCGGTGTCCAAGGTCCGCGCCTGGAACACCACGCCGAGGCGGGCGAGCGCCCGCGACGGCTCGCGGTCGAGGGCGTGGCCGAAGATCGCGACCCGGCCGTCGCGGTTGTTGTAGAGCCGGGTGATCAGCGAGAACAACGTGGTCTTGCCGGCGCCGTTCGGCCCGAGCAGCGCCATGAAGCGCCCGCGCTCCACGGTGATCGACACGTCCGACAGCGCCCGGCGCGCGCCGAAGCTGTGGCTGACGGAGGCCACCTCGAGCGCCGGAACCTCGCCTGTGGCGCCCGCGCCCACTGCGCCCGCGCTCATCGCGCGAGCGTCCGCTTGGCGTCGCCGACGGCGTCGAGGCACTCGTCGAACTCGCCCTCCCCCTGCTCGCGCTCGGCCACGCGCAGGGCCTTGCGCAGCTTCGGCAGCGCCGCCTCGGGCGGGCCCTTGGCCAGCGCGTCCTTGATCAGGGCGATGCCGTCGGCGCAGGCGGCCTTGTCGTCGGCGAGGGCGGGGCTGGTCAGGAGGAGGCCGGCGAGGACAAGCGCGCGCATCATGTCACGGTGTGTCATTTCACGGTGATCGTGCCGGCCACGCCCTTCGCTTCGAGGCCGCGGGCTTCCCAGGTGTACTTGCCCGGCTTGATCGCCACGAACTCGATCGCGATCTCGCCCGGGTCGTCGAACTCGAAGTGGTCCGGCGGGCCGCCGCCGTGGATCTCCTTGTGCTCGATCACGATCTGGTTCCACCAGATGTAGCGGAAGAACTCGGTCGCGTAGAACTTGTATTCCTGGTGGCCCTTGGCGACGATCCGCAGCCGGTAGGCCTTGCCGGATTCGAGCTCGATGTCCTTGTTCTCGACGACGAAGTCGTTGCCCTCGTCGTTGCCGAGGACGAGGTCGGGCAGGTTCTCGCGCTTCTTGGTGAGGTCGAGCGCGAGCGCCGGACCGGCCGCGAGGATCGCGGCCAGCCCCAAAATCGCCGATCCCGAAACCGCCCGTCGAAGTCGTCGTGTCATCCGGTTCCCCCCGCGCTGCCGTCGACGGCAATCCTGCGTGCGAAAAAGGTCAGTTCGGCGAGATCGCCACGCCCCAGGGCAGCAGGCCGACCGGGATGCTCTTCACCACCTTCTCCGCCGCCACGTCGATCACCGAGACGTCGTTGGAGGTCCCGTTGGTGGAGAACAGCATCGCCTGGTCCGGGGTGAAGGCGAGCTGCCAGACGCGCTGGCCGACCGGCAGGTACTTCTGCACGTCGTAGGTCTTGGCATCGATCACCGCGACGCGGTTGGCCGGCCCGAGCGCGACGAAGGCCTTGGTCCCGTCCTTGGTGATGCGGATGCCCACCGGCTGGATCGCCTCGTCGTTCACGCTCGGGATCTTGAAGGTGATCTTCTTCACCACGCGGCGCGCGGCCACGTCGATCACGCTCACGGTGCCGCCGACCTCGGCCGAGACCCAGAGGAACTTGCCGTCGGCGGTGAACTCGGCGAAGCGCGGGCGCGCGTCGACGAGCACGTTGTCGATCACCTGGAAGGTCTTGGTGTCGATGAAGTGGGCCATGTTGGTGGTCTCGGAGGTGTTGACCAGCACCTTTCCGTCCGGCGACAGGCCCATCCCCTCCGGCTCGACGCCGACGGGGATCTCGGCCAGCACCTTGTTCTTCTCGATGTCGATGATCGTGACCTGGCTGTCGTCCTCGTTGGCGACGTAGAGCGGGTTGCCGCTGCGATCGAGGATGAACTGCTCGGGGTCGGGGCCGGAACGGAGCGAGCGCACCACCTTGCCGGTGGCGGCGTCGAGCACGTCGATGCGGTCGTCGTCGCTGGCGCAGACGAAGACCTCCTTGCCGTCCCGGCTGACGGTGATGCCGCGCGGGCGGCGCCCGACCTTCCAGGTCCCGGTCACCGCCATCGTCGCGGTGTCGATCACGCTGACCGAGTTGCCCTTCTCGTTGGAGACGTAGACCGTGTAGGCCTCGGCCGGCGCCGAGCCCAGAAGCGTCGCGCCGAGCGCGGCGAGCCCCAACCCTGCTTTCACGCAGCGGTCCATTCGCGATCCTCCCCCTCGTGTCTCGCAGGCTTGGCGCTCTGACGGCGCCGAAACCCTATTGCCCGACAGTGTAGTGCGTTTCGCCCGCGTGGCGAGGGCGGCGGAACGGCGCGTTCCCCCTGCCCTCAAGCGCGGTCACGGGAACTTGCGTGGTCACGGGAACTTGCAGGTCGTCTCGGGCAGGTCGGTCCCGAGGGTGTCGAGCGGCGTGCGCTGGTGCAGGAAGCCCTGCTCGGGCGCCACCGAGACCAGCGCCTTGGGCTGCACCACGATCAGCGGCTGGCGCAGCTGGTGATCCCAGGGGCGGAAGCTGAGCGACACGCCCTTGTAGGCGGGCAGGCCGAAGGCCGGGTCGACGAGGGAGGCGGCGAGCACCGACGGGTCGGCGCTCTTCTTGGCCGTCCCGGCGTCGCCGACGACGCGGACCGCGGCCCAGACCTGGTAGTCCAGCGGCCGCATCAGCCGGCCCGACAGGCGGCGGAAGCGGTTTTGCGCCTGGGCGGCGCCCCAGGTCTCCAGCACCGGCGACCAGGTGGTGGCGATAAGCCCCTGCGTGCCGCCGACGGGCCGCGGGTCGACGGTGCGATAGGGGACGTAGTCGCCCCAGTCCGCCTCCTCGTCGGCCACGATCGCCATGTCGTAGTCGAGCCCGCGGGTGAAGACCATCGCCTCGGCGCGGGTCGGCGTGTCGCCCCGCGCCTTGGCCAGCGGCCCGAAGGTCCAGGGCTTCTCCGCCGTGACCTTGAGGGTGAACTTCCTCGCCGAGTTGCGCATCGCGTCGGCGTAGAGCTTGTCCGCGTCGGTCGGGCCGACGATCAGGAACACCTTCCGCCAGCGCATGACGGTGAGGTACTGCGCCAGCGCATCGGTCTGCATCGCCCGGCTCGGGGCGATGTGGAACACGTTCCTGCGGCAGTCGGCGCCGCGCAGGCGGTCGTCGGGCGCCGCGGCGTTCAGGACGACAGCTCCCTTGCCGTCGGCCTTGGCCGCCTCCGAGACGGCGAGCACCTCGTCGGCCGGCAGCGCCAGGACGAGGAAGCGGATACCCTTGCCGAGCAGCGCCTTGGCCGCGTCGACCGCGGAGGGACCGCCCTCGGTGAGCGCGATCTCGTCCAGCGCGTAGCTCTGCTTGGTGAAGCGGCCGGTGGTGTTGTTGTCGGCAATCGCCATCTTCGCGCCGGCCAGCCCCTCGTCCTCGGGGGCGGCCTCGGCATCGTAGGAGGACGGCGCGGGCTGCGGCCGGTAGATCAGGCCGACATGGGTGGCGGCCGCCTCCGCGGGCGCGGCCGGGGCGGCGGCGGGTTCCTGCGCCATCGCCGGGCCGGCGAGACCGAGGGCGACGAGCATCGCGGCGCCGAGGGAAGGTGCAGGATCGTGCAGGATGGCGAGCATGGGGGCGAGCCGTAACAGCATTCCGGGGGCGGACTCAAACGCTAAGCGCATGTCGGTCCAAACGTTCAGCGCGCACCGATCATTGCAAAAACAACCCGCCGCGCGACCTTATGCCGGGAAGCGGCCGGCGTTGCGGTCGTCCCCGATGCCTCCGACCGGAGTTCCGTCATGATCCCACGCGGCAAAATCGTTCGCGGTATGATGCTTCGCGCGGCGGTGCCCCTCGCGCTCGCCGCCGCCTGCCATCCGGGCGCGGCGGCGGCCGACCCGATGAAGGCGGCGATCTTCCCCGTCGAGCTGTTCGATCCGGGCGTCGTCGGCGGGCGCAAGGCCCGGCCGGACGAGGTGCGCAAGCTCGCCCTCGTCACCGAGGAGCTGCGCAGCGCGCTCAAGGACAAGGGCGGCCTGGAGCCCGTCGACACCGCGCCGCAGGCGGCCGAGGTGAACAAGCAGGGGCCGCTCCACAAGTGCGACGGCTGCGCCGCCCCGATCGCCAAGGCCCTGGGTGCGGATCTCGCCGTGACCGGTTATGTGGAGAAGGGATCGGGCCAGATCTTCAACCTCAACGTCGCGATCGCCGACGCCGCCACAGGCAAGGTGGTGCGCGGCGGGCAGGTGGTGATCCGGGCCGACACCGACGACACCTGGACGCATGCCATGCGCTGGATCGTCAAGAACCGCCTTCTCGCCGAGCCCCTGCCCGGCAAATCGTGATGTCGTCCGGCGTCCGCGCCGCCTCCGAGCCGTTCCCGTTCAGGTCGCCCGTGTCCGAGTCCGCCATTTCCGTCTCGACCCATCCCCTGCCCCGCCTCCTTGTCAGCGTCCGCGACGCCGCCGAGGCCGAGGTCGCGATCCGTGCCGGCGCCGACCTGATCGACGCCAAGGACCCGGAGAACGGGGCGCTCGGCGCCCTGCCCGCGGAGATCGTCCGCGCCGTCGTCGCGCACACCGCCGGCCGCGCGGCCACGAGCGCGGTGGCCGGGGAGCCGGCCCCGGCGGAGCGGCAGGCCGCGATCCGCGCCATGGCGGAGACGGGCGTCGCCTGGGTCAAGGTCGCGGTTCGCCCCGACTGGCTCGCCGACGTGTCCGCCCTGCACGCGGCCGGCGCCGCCGCGCCCGGCCGCCTCGTCGCCGTGCTGTTCGCCGAGGACGATCCCGAGCCGGACTGCGCGCCGCGCCTCGCGGCGGCGGGCTTCATCGGCGCGATGATCGACACGGCGGTCAAGGACGGGCGCCGGCTGCCCGACCTCATTGACAGCGAGCGCCTCGCCGCCTTCGTCGCCGCGGCCCGCATCGCGGGGCTGGTGTCGGGGCTCGCCGGGTCGCTGCGCGTCGGCGACATCCCCGGCCTCGCCGCCCACCGGCCGGACTATCTCGGGTTCCGCGGCGGCCTCTGCCGCGACGGCGACCGCCGCAACGGCCTCGACGCCCAGCGGCTGTCGCAAGCCGTGCGGGCGCTTCGCCGGCCGGCCGCGCGAGACGCGGCGTGAGCGTGCGCACCGTCGTCAAGGTCGGGGGCAGCCTCTCAGCCGACCCGGCACGCCTGCGGGCGCTGCTCGTCGCGCTGGCGGAGGGCGCCTTCGGCCCCTGCCTCGTCGTCCCGGGCGGCGGCGAACACGCCGACGCGGTCCGCGCGGCGCAGCGGCGCGACGGCTTCGACGACGCCGAGGCGCATCGCCGTGCGCTCGACGCGATGAGCCGCATGGCGGACTATCTTCACGCGATTGAGCCGCGCCTTCCCGTCATCGCCCTCGCCTTCGAGGACCAGCGCCTTCAAGAGCCCGGCGGGGCCACCGAAGACACGCGGGTGGAGCCTCGCGGCCCCCTCTCCCATGGGGAGAGGGGACCCGCGCTTCGATCCGAAACCGCTGCGACAGGCGTGAAACCGTCCATTCGGACGGTGACGCGCGAGGGCGCCGGCTCGCTTCGATCCCACATCTGGGACCCCGCAGCCCTGCGCGCCGGCCACCCCGACATCGCCGAGACCTGGGACGTCACCTCGGACAGCCTCGCGCTCTGGGCGGCGACGCAGCTCGGCGCCGCCCGCTGCATCCTGGTGAAGTCCGCCGACGCGCCGGCGGGTGCCGACGCGCGGGCGCTCGCGCGGATCGGCCTGGTCGACGCCGCGTTCCCGGCCTTCGCGGCCCGTTACGGTGGCGCGGTCGCGATCCTGGGGCCCGCCGGCGAGCGCGCCGTCCACCTCCGGGCCGCCGCATGAGCGGCGCGCCCGAGCACCTCGTCTTCGTCACCGGCAAGCTCGCGCGCGCCCGGCTGGAGAAGGTCGCGAGCGCCCTGCCCCCCGAGCGCTTCGCCTGGAGCATCGCCGATTCCGGGGTGAAGGTCGCCGCGCTGATGACCGAGGAGATCATCAAGCGCCGCGTCACCCTGCCCGACGGCGCCACCCGCATCGTCCTGCCGGGGCGCTGCCGGGCGAACCCTGAGGCGCTGGCCGCCCATTTCGGCCTGCCGGTGGAGCGCGGCCCCGACGAGATCGTCGACCTGCCGGCCCATCTGGGCTTGGCCGGCCGCAAGGTCGACCTCTCGCGCCACGACCTGCGCATCTTCTCCGAAATCGTCGACGCCTCGAAGATGAACGCGGACCAGGTGGTGGCCAAGGGACTCGATCTGGCGCGCCGGGGCGCCGACGTGATCGACCTCGGCGGCCTGCCGGACACCGACTTCCCGCATCTCGAGGCGTGCGTGCGCGGGTTGAAGGCGCAGGGGCTGAAGGTCAGCGTCGACTCCTTCTCGATCGACGAGCTGCGCCGGGGGGCGGCCGCCGGGGCCGACTTCCTGCTGAGCCTCAACGAGGAGACTCTCGACCTCGCCTTCGAGACCGACGCGGTGCCGATCCTCGTGCCGACGCGGCCCGACGACCTGCCCTCCCTCGACCGCGCCATCGCGCGGATGGTGGCGGCGGGGCGCCCGTTCATCGCCGACCCGATCCTGGAGCCGATCCATTTCGGCTTCGTCGACTCGATCGAGCGCTACCGCGCCACCCGCGCCCGCTGGCCCGACATCGCGATGATGATGGGAACCGGCAACCTCACCGAACTCACCGAGGCCGACAGCCTCGGGATCACCGCGCTGCTGGTCGGGATGTGCTCGGAGCTGTCGGTCGGCAACGTCCTGATCGTGCAGGTCTCCAACCACACCCGCCGCACGGTGGAGGAACACGATGCCGCGAGGCGGGTGATGTACGCGGCCAAGGCCGACGCGGCGCTGCCGAAGGGCTACGGCCGGGCACTTCTGGCACTTCACGACAAGCGTCCCTTCGTGCAAACGCCCGACGAGATCGCGGCGCTGGCGGCCCAGGTCCGCGACCCGAACTACCGGATCGCGGTCGCCGAGGACGGGATCCACGTCTACAACCGCGACGTCCACAAGGTCGGCACCGACGCGATGGCCTTCTTCACCGATCTCGACGTCGCCAGCGACGGCGCCCACGCGTTCTACCTCGGCGGCGAGCTGACCAAGGCCGAGACCGCGTGGCGCCTCGGCAAGCGCTACGTGCAAGACGAGCCGCTGGACTGGGCCTGCGCCGCCGACGCCGATGTCGAGGACACCACCGCCTTCAAGAAGGCCGGCCACACCAAGCATTCCGGGCCGGACGCCCTGCCGGGCGCCCGCGACGCGCAGGTTCCGGTCGAGGCCGGCGCCTCGGCGCCCCGCACCATCGCGCCGGAGGAGGCCGCGGCCGAGGCGTCGGTGTCGGCGACGCCCGAGGCGCCCGCGCAAAAACTCGTCTGCGGCAAGCTCGTGCCGGCCGGGGAGGCCTGAGCCGGTGCCGCTGATCCTCGAGACGATCGTCACCACGCTCTCTCCCGAAGGCGCCCTGCACCTCGTGCCCTTCGGCCTGATCGCGGAGGGCGACGACTATGTGCTGGCGCCGTTCCGGCCCTCGCCGACGATCCTCAACCTCGACGCCGACCCGTACTTCTGTGCGTCGAGCCCGCGCGACGTGCGGGTGATCGCGGGCGCCGTCACCGGCCGCCGCGAGTGGCCGACGGTCGCGTGCGACAGGATCCGCGGACGGCGCCTCGCCGACAGCTTCGGCCACGCCGAGTTCGCGGTGACGTCGGTCGAGGCCGACGCGACCCGGCCGCGCTACCGCGGACGCCTGGTCCACGCGGCGGCCCACGCCCCGTTCATAGGCTACAACCGGGCGCAGGCCGCCGTGCTGGAGGCGGCGATCCTCTCGACGCGGCTCCACATGCTGGCGCCCGACAAGGTCATGGCCGAGATGCGCTATCTCGCCATCGCGATATCCAAGACGGCCGGCCCGCGCGAGCGGGAGGCCTGGGACTGGATCGAGGACAAGGTCGCCGCCCACCTCGGGACGGAAGACCGCATCCTCGCCGACACCGACGCCGCACGAGACGGCGAAGCCTCAGGAGTGACATGCTGATGAGAAGACTGGCCCTCACGAGCGCCGTGGTGATCGCCGCGCTGGCGGCGACCACGGCCCAGGCCCACGGCCCGACCCGCAAGAAGGTCGAGGAGACGGTCGAGATCAACGCCAGCCCGGACAAGGTCTGGAAGGTGATCGGCAACTTCCAGGACATGAGCTGGCTGCCCCTGGTCGAGAAGACCGAGGGCAAGGAGGGCAACACCCCCGACAAGGCCACCCGCGTGCTGACGCTCAAGGGCGGCGCCACCGTCGAGGAGAGCCTGTACAAGTATTCCGCCGAGAAGATGAGCTACTCGTACCGGATCACCAAGGTCGACGTGAAGACCCTCCCGGTCAACGACTACTCCTCCACGCTCAAGGTCGAGGCCGACGGCGACGGCAAGTCGAAGGTGTCGTGGGACGGCGCGTTCTACCGCGGCTACATGAACAACGACCCGCCGCCCGAGCTGAGCGACGAGGCCTCCCAGAAGGCCGTGCGCGGCCTCTACCGCACCGGCCTCGACGCCCTGAAGGCGCAGGTCGAGAAGGGCTCTTGAGCCGTTTCACGACGACGCGACGCGGAGGCCGGCCGGGTGCCGGCCTCTCGCTCGCCTCGGTCCTCGCGCTGGCCTTGGCCCTCTGGCTCGCCCCGTTCGCCGCGCGCGCCGCCGAGGCGGTCGTCACCGTGCAGGGCGACAACGCCGTCGACGTGATCGACCTCGCGGCCGGCACGATCCTGCAGCGCATCCCGGTCGCCGGCTCGCCCGCCGGCATCGCCTTCTCGCCCGACCGCACCCAGGCCTACGTGACCTGCCCGGACGCGCCGGGCATCGCCGTCATCGACCTTCCCACGCGCAAGGTCGTGCAGGTGCTGACCCTGCCGGGCGGTCCCCTCGGCATCGCGGCGAACCCGAAGGGCGGCGCCGTCTACGTCGCCGACTGGTACGCCAAGCGGGTGTTCGTGCTGGTGCCGGGCGAGGCGGGTCTGAAGCTCGACGGCGAGATCGCGGTCGGCGCCTCGCCCTCCGGGCTGGCGGTGACGCCGGACGGCGCGACGCTGCTGGTCGCCAACCGCGAGGCGGACACGGTCTCGGTGGTCGACCTCGCGACCCGCCGCGCGACCGCGACGATCGCCGTCGGCCACCATCCGTTCGGCCTCACGATCGATGCCGACGCCAAGCGCGCCTACACCGCCAACGTCACCGGCGACGACGTGTCGGTGATCGACCTTTCCGCGGCGCGCGAGGTCGGCCGGGTGAAGACCGGCCAGCGCCCCTACGTGATCGCCCTGACGGACAAGCGCGGCTTCGTCACCGACCAGTATTCCGGCACCGTCACGGTGTTC
Source organism: Methylobacterium sp. WL8 (assembly GCF_008040045.1). Classification (NCBI taxonomy): domain Bacteria; kingdom Pseudomonadati; phylum Pseudomonadota; class Alphaproteobacteria; order Hyphomicrobiales; family Methylobacteriaceae; genus Methylobacterium; species Methylobacterium sp. WL8. Next base: position 11,782 of record NZ_VRVF01000101.1, read on the forward strand.
GACCGAGGCACGCTCGCCCCCGTGACGCGGATCGAGGTCGGCGACCACCCCGAGGGCATCGCGACCACCGCCGACGGCCGCTCGGTCATCGTCGCCAACTGGGGCTCGAACACGCTCTCGGTGATCGACGCCGAGACGCTGACGGTGACCCGCGAGATCAAGACCGACGACAGCCCGCGGGCGTTCGGGGACTTTTTGCGTTAGAGCATTTTCCGTGATCTCTGGATCACGGAAAATGCTCTAACTTGTTGTGGGGTCGCATTTTCTTCACGCGAACCGGCATCCACCTCGCTTGAAAATGCTCTAGCAGGCTGCTGCAGAAGTCTGGTGTTACGCTCGGTTTGGATCGTTATCGGTGTTTGCCACGGATTGGCCGACGTCCGAGAGGCTGGATTCTGCCTCTTCGATGGGAGCCCGGGTTACGGGCCGCGTCT
>NZ_VRVF01000102.1:0-12027 GCF_008040045.1 Methylobacterium sp. WL8
CTTCAGCAAGATCAAACACTTCCGGGCCGTCGCCACGCGCTACGACAAAGACCCGGACAACTTCCTCGCCAGCGTCAAACTCGCTGCCCTTCGCGTCTGGCTACGAACTTAATGAGTCCGCGACCTAGGGACCGGTGCGTGCGGTTCGGACGTCACGCGCCCTCCCTGCGAGGCGATCAAGCCGCCTCGGGCGGCTCGCCGTCGTCCGGGGCTTCCGGCGCGTGCAGCATGTCCTCCAGCTCGTCGATCAGCCGGTCGATCTGGTCGGGGGTCGCCAGCACCTTGACGGTCTCGCCGTCCTCGGTGGCCAGCGCCAGCTCGATATGCGGGCCGACCCGGGCGGTCAGGACGCGGGCGAGGATCTTCAGGGCGGTCATCGAGCTTCCTTCGTGGGGGCGGGTTCGGCGGAGAGCAGCGCCACGGCAAGCGCCGGGCCGCAGGTGGAGGCCCAGTCGGGGCGGCCGGCGATCCGCTCCGCCAGCACCGCGGTGAAGGCGAGGCAGCGGCGGCCGAGCCGCTGGGCCAGGGCTTCGACCAGGAACGCGCCCGCGCCGCAGGCGATCAGTGGCGCGGCGGCCGGCATGTCGGGGCGCGAGAGCAGGCCGGCGGCGGCATCGTGGAGCAGGCGCAGCTGCGCCTCGGCGAAGTGGCGGGCGAGCGCCCGCCAGGCCTCGTCCGTCCCCTCCCCGCGGTCGCGGCCGATCATCCGCGCGAGCCGCGTCTCGCTCTCGGTCACCGACTTGCCCTTGCCGTCGCCGCTCGCCTGCTGGTCGGCCCCCTCGGGCAGGTCCCCGGTGATGCGGTAGACATCCGCCGCGTGCGAAAAGGTCTCGGCCATCAGGCGGGTGCGGCGGCCCTGGAACGGAGCGTGGTCGGCGAGCGCCAGCAGGGGCGTGCGCACGACGCCGGTGTAGACGAGCTCGCCCGTCTCCAGCCGCTCGGCGTCGCCGTAGCCGGCGGCGGCGGCGCGGCCCCCGACGATCGGGATCAGGTCCGAGGTGGTCGAGCCGACGTCGACGAGCAGCGCGTCCGGCACGTGCCGCCCGAGCAGGGCCGCGGTGGCGTGCCAGTTCGCCGAGGCGATCGCGGCGGCGTTGGCCTCCGCTTCGGCGGCTGCGACGAAGCCCGCGCGCCCGGCATAGATCGCGACCGCGCCGGACAGGTGCCCGGCCGCCCAGCCCGCGAGCTGCGCGACGCCGTCCGTGCGGTCGGCGAAGCAGTCGGTGAGCTCGCCGGTCATCGTGACGGCGTGCGCCGCCTCCCCCCGCGCCCAATCGGGCAACCCGGCGAAGGTGTCGTCGAGGGCCGGCAGCCCGCGCCAGAGCGGGCACGGCGCCTGCACCACCGCGCGGACGACGCCGCCCTCGACCAGCGCCGCCTTGACGTGCACCCCGCCGAGATCCCATCCGATCGTCCTGGCGGGGTGGGGGAGCGCGGCGGCCAATGGCGATCTCATTGATGGGCGACGAAACCGCGCGGGCTTCGTTCGCGGTGATTCCGGTGATCGACCTGCGCCACGGACAGGTGGTGCGGGCGCGCGCCGGCGAACGGCACAGCTATGCCCCGATCGAGACGCCCTTGGCAAAGGGCTCGGCGCCGGCCGACGTCGCCCGCGGCCTCCTCGACGCGGTCTCCGGGCCGACCCTCTACGTCGCCGACCTCGACGCGATCATGGACGGCGCGCCGCCCGACCTGCGGGCGCTGGAGGCGATCGCCCGGGCCTGCCCCGGCGTCGGCCTCTGGGTCGACGCGGGCTTCGCCGAGGCGGCGACGGTCGAGGCCTTCCTCGCGGCCGGGCTCGGCCGCCCGGTGGTCGGCAGCGAGAGCCAGGCCGACGAGGGCCTCGTCGTACGCCTCGGGGACCGTGCCGTGCTCTCGCTCGACAGCCGCGGCGCGACGCGCCTCGGGCCGGCCGGCCTGCACGCGGATGCCCGCCACTGGCCGCCCGAGGTGATCGTGATGACGCTGTCGCGCGTCGGCGTCGGCTCCGGGCCGGACCTCGCCGGGCTGGCGGCGGCCGCGCGCCTCGCGCCGGACCGCCGGATTTACGCGGCCGGCGGCGTGCGCGGCCCCGACGACCTCGCCGCGCTGGCCGGCGCCGGCGTCGCGGGCGCCCTGGTCGCGTCGGCGATCCACGACGGGCACCTCAGGGCGGAGCACGTCCGGGCGGAGCACGTCCGGGCGGAGCACTTGCGGGCGGAGCACTTGCGGGCGGAACATCTGCGCGCCGGGCGCCTGGCGTGAATCTTCCCGGTCCGCCGCGCCGCTGTTAGGGTGGCGGCCGACCCCCGTTGGCATTCGATAGACCGGCAAGGACGATGGACAGATTCAACACCCTGGCGGGCGTCGCGGCGCCCATGCGGATCATCAACGTCGACACCGACCGGATCATCCCGAAGCAGTACCTCAAGACGATCAAGCGCACCGGCCTCGGCAAGGGTCTGTTCGCCGAGATGCGCTACCGGGACGACGGCTCCGAGAACCCGGACTTCGTCCTCAACCAGCCGGCCTACCGCAACGCCAAGATCCTGGTGGCGGGCGACAACTTCGGCTGCGGCTCGTCGCGCGAGCACGCGCCCTGGGCGCTGACCGATTTCGGTATCCGCTGCGTGATCTCGACGAGCTTCGCCGACATCTTCTTCAACAACTGCGCCAAGAACGGCATCCTGGCGATCGTGGTCTCGCCGGAAGACCTCGAGAAGCTGTTCGAGGATGCCGAGCGCGGCGCCAACGCCACCCTCTCGGTCGACCTCGAAGCCCAGACCATCCGCGGCCCGGACGGCGGCACGCTGCACTTCGACATCGATCCCGGCCGCAAGGAGAGCCTGCTCAACGGCCTCGACGAGATCGGCCTGACCCTGAAGCGCGCGCCGAAGATCGACGCCTACGAGGACAAGCTCGCCGCGCGCGGCTGGGCGTGAGGGGGCGCGGACGGCCTGCGGATCGTCCGGCGCCCTCGAATTAAGCCTGGGTTAACCGTTCCCTCCCAGGCTCCCACGCTTCGGACACCATGCGAGCGACGACGATGCAGCGATCTCCCCGGCAGCGCTCCTCCCGCAGGCCGATCCTGCCGTGGATCGCCGTCGCCTGCCTCGCGACGACCGGTGCGCGGGCCGACTTCCAGTCCTGCCTCGCCGGCCTGCAGCAGCAGGCGGCGGCGCAGGGCGTCTCGGCGCAGGCGTTCCGCAGCGCCACCGACGGGATCGCCTTCGACGACAAGGTGATCGAGCTTTCCCAGGCGCAGCCCGAGTTCAAGACGCCGATCTGGGACTACATGGCCGCCCTGGTGGACGACGAGCGCGTCGACGACGGCAAGGCGGCGATGCGCCAGCACGGCGCGGCGCTCGCCCAGGCCGAGGCCCGCTACGGCGTCGATCGCTTCACCATCGCCGCGGTCTGGGGCGTGGAATCGAACTTCGGCAAGAACCTCGGCAAGATGCCGCTGGTGCAGTCGCTGGCGACGCTGGCCTGCTCCGGCAACCGCCGGCGCGACTTCTTCCGCGGCGAGCTGATGGCGACCCTGAAGATCATCGCGCACGGCGACATCGAGCCCGCGCGCCTCAACGGCTCGTGGGCCGGCGCCTTCGGCCAGACCCAGTTCATGCCGACGACCTACCAGCGCCTGGCCGTCGACCTCGACGGCGACGGGCGCCGCGACGTGGTCGATTCCGTGCCCGACGCCGTCGGCTCCACCGCGAACTTCCTGCACGTCGCCAAATGGTCGAACGGACAGGGCTGGGGCTACGAGGTGAAGCTGCCGGCCGGCTTCAACGCGGGCGCCGCCGGGCGCAAGAACAAGAAGCCGGTGGGCCACTGGGCCGCGCTCGGCGTCAAGCGCGTCGACGGGCGGCCGCTTTCCGCCGAGGGGCCGGTCGGCATCATGATCCCGGCAGGGGTCGAGGGGCCGGCCTTCCTCGTGACCAAGAACTTCGACGCGATCTACTCCTACAACGCCGCCGAATCCTACGGCCTAGCCATTGCCGTGCTGTCCGATCGCCTGCGCGGCCGGGCCGGCATCCAGGCCGAGTGGCCGACCGACGACCCGCCGCTGTCGCGGGCCGAGCGCCGCGACCTGCAGGCCCGCCTGACCGCGCGGGGCTACGACGTCGGCGAGCCGGACGGCAAGGTCGGCGCCAAGACCCGCGACGCGATCAAGGAGGTCGAGCGCAGCCTCGGCATGCCGCAGACCGGACGCCCGGGCGCGAAGGTGCTGGAAGCCTTGCGCCGGTGACCCGGCGTCTGATCGGCTCGGGCTCGCCGTTCGAGGCGGCCTACGGCTACTCGCGCGCGGTGATCGACGGGGGCTTCGTGTTCGTGGCCGGCACCACCGGCTACGATTACGCCACGATGACGATGCCGGAGGACGCCGCGGCGCAGGCCGAGGCGTGCTGGCGCACGATCGCCGACGTCCTCGCCGAGGCCGGGTCCGGCCTCGGGCGCATCGTGCGGGCGACCTACCTCGTCACCGACCGGGCGGATGCCGAAGCCGTGCTCGCGGTCTGCGGGCGCGTGCTGGCCGAGGTGCGGCCGGCCGCGACCCTGCAGGTCGTCGCCGGCCTTCTGCGCGCCGAGATGAAGGTCGAGATCGAGGTCACGGCGACCGTCGGATGACGGCCGCCGATCCCAGTTGGTTTAAGAGTGCCCGATCAATAGGGCCGGCCGTAATAGGGCCGGCGGACCGGACGGTAGCGGTCCTGGACGGGGCGGGCGTAGCCGTCGCCGTAGGCGCCGAGATAGGGATCGAGCTCCGGCGCGCGGTAGTTGCCGCTGTTGACGCCGGCCGAGCGGTCGTTCCCGTTCAGCGCGGCATAGGGCGAGAGTCCGCTGCCGCTGTCGCTCCCGCCACCGCCGCCACCCCAGGCGAACACGGCACCGGTCGAGCCGAGAAGAAGGCCCGTCGCGAGCGCGGCCCGAACCGCCTTGGTCGTCGTCTTGCGTGTCATCGCTTCGCGTGCCCCGATCGACGTGCCTGCCATGATCCTCTTGCGATCTCGCTAGAGGATGGCTTGAGGCTGGAAAACCGATTTCCTCGACTGGAAGTTCCGCTGGCGCCGGGGTGACTGGGACGTACGGGTCGTCGATCGTGTCGCACCTGCGCCATGCGCCGGTTGGTCCACACCGAGTCGCGCGCAGGCTGAGTGCGCGTCCACCGGAATGAAGGCGGCCGCCCGTCCTGGCCTGATGGGCCGGCCTCAGCTCTTCGCGACGGGCCCGGCTTCCGCGAGGTAAGCCCAGGCGGTGGCCTCGTCGGCGAGGTCGAAGGTCTTGGTGTCGACCGGCATCACCGTCCCGGAGAGCTTGATCATGGCGCGCGCGAACGACGGCGCGCCGACCACGACGTACTTCCGGATGTGGGCCACCGAGCGCACCATCACCTGGCTCGCGTAGCCGTCGAACCGCGCCCCGAGATCGGTGCCCTCGTAGTTCGACATGATCAGCAGCATGTCGAACCGGTCGACCGTCTTCATGGCCGCGTCGGCGATGGACGACATCCACGCGATGTCCGGCTCGGTGATGCGGTCCTTGATCTCGAAGGCGAGAAGGTCGGCGCGCGGGGATTCGCGCTGGATGATGGAACCGTCCGGTGCTGCGTTCACGCGCCCCTCCCAGGGTCTGCCGTCGTCAGACGATGCCGCTGGCCTCGTACGGCCAGGGCAGGCCGAGATGCGTCGCGACCTTCTCGGCGTCGTGGCCGACGGCGTCGACCGCCGCACCGAGCTTCTCGACGGGAACCTGGAGCTTGCGCGCCCAGTAGGCGGCCGCGTCCGGCGTCGAGAGGTTGACGGTCTGCGGTTCTTGGGTTGCGTCGGGCGGCATTCGGGTCTCCTGCCTCCCCCAATGCGGGAGCGCACGTCCGGTTCATTCCCGCCGGCGCGGGCCCGGCGTCTCCGGCGGCTTGCGCCCTCGCGCGGCACGCATCGCGCGGGGCCGGACCTAAGGAACAGCCCCTGGGCGAGGCGGTTGGCAGGTACGACTTATGGAGTACCGTGCATGGATGTCTGGCAGCTCATCGGACGCGATCACGCGAACATCGAGCATCTCATCCACGACGCGCCGAGAGCCTTGAACGGACCTGGCGTCGTCAGGAGCCGGGAGCGACTCCTCGACCACCTCGTCGACGCGCTCGAAGCCCACGCGCAGGCGGTGTCCGTCGGCCTCTACGCCCCGCTCGGCCGGCTGCCGCAGACCCGGCGGCTCGTGGACGAGCTGTCGGACGGGCACCGGGCGTTCATCGGCCAGCTCTCCGACCTGGCGCGGCGTCGCCGCAAGACCTCCGAGGGCTGGCTGAACGACTTCGAGGATGCGACCTACCTCGTGGATCAGCACCTCCATCGGCTCAAGCACGAGCTGCTGCCCGCCGCCCGCACGCTGCTCTCCGACAGGCAGGCCGACGACGCGGCGCGGGCCTTCGTCCAGGCGCGGCGGTGGGCGCTGCAGGCACGGCACCCCGAGCCCGCCCCGCGGAGCGAGCTGGACCTCAAGGTCATCGTCTGCACCCTCGCGGTCGGCGTCGGCTACCTCCTGTGGCAGAGCGGGTTCCTCGGCGGGAGCAGCCGTACGCGCGCGAAGGGTCGCCCGGCGGCCGACGGCCCGGTGCGGCGCCGGGAGCGCATGCTCGACGAAGGGCTCGAGGACACCTTTCCCGCCAGCGATCCGATCTCGGCCCAGCGGTTCACCTAGCAGAGGTGCGTGAGGCCAGATCGGCCGCATTCAGCCTCCTCTGTTCGTCGAACGCGTGGATGTCCTGATTGAGGAGAGGGTCATGCCGGACTTGGCGACATCGGACTTGGCGACATCGCACTTGGCGACCTCGGACTTGGACGCGAAGCGCGAAGAGATCGCCGCCCATTTCGCGCGCGAGCTCGGATTCGACGGGCTCGCAGGCTTGAGCCCGTCCGACCGGGCCCGCGTCGACCGCCGGACCGCGGAGGCGATCGACGGTTGCGACCCGGCCGCGCCGGAACCGGTCGACGGCTCGGGCGCCGACGATGGGATGCGCCGCCACCTCGCCGAGTATCGCGGCCTGCTGCAGCTCCGGACCGACGCGGCCAACGTCCGGCTGGCGGAAGCGGGCGAGGTGTTCGCTCCTGAGGACGACGCCTGACGGGGGCCGCCGGGAACGATCGGCGTGGAAAACCAGCCGTGCGGAAAACGAGGCGGCGCGTGCCCGGGCCGTTCCGCTGCGATCCGGTCCGTGCCATCCTTTCCCGAAACGGAGGATGCGTCGGATGCGGCGATGGCTCGCGACCTTGGGGCTTGTGCTGGCATGCGGTGCCGGCGTGATCGCCTTGGGGGGCTCGGCGGTGGCGCAGGAGATCAAGCGGACCGAACTCGGACGCTCGCCCGTCTCCGGCGACGACACCCGGGAGATCGTCATGCAGCTGGTGGAGTTCCCGCCGGGCGCGACCTCGCCCCGCCATTTCCACAACGGCGAGGAGTCGTTCTACGTGATCGAGGGCGGGACCGTGCAGGTGGCCGGCAAGGAGCCGAAGGAGCGCCCGGCGGGCGAGCGCGGCATCAACCAGCGCGGCGTGCCGCATGCGGGCTACACGGTGGTCGGCGACAGGACGATCAAGATCCTGTCGGTCTACGTGATCGACAAGGGCAAGCCGCTGCAGGAGCCCGCGCCCTGATCGTAGGCCGGCACCGACTCCATCCAAGCCGGGGCGCACGCTCCGAACATCCCCAGGTGAAGGGCGACAGGACATGAACGACACGCCGGATTTGGATCGCGCGGCCCGCGCGATCGCCGAGAACGTCTACGCGGCGTTCTGCCGCCAGGCGACGATGCCGGCCCACCCGCTCGAGGAGCAGACGGTCGTGACGCGGCTCGTGGAGGCGATCCGCCCGCAGGTCGGCGGCGCCCCGGGAGCGATCGTCGAGGCCGCCAACGCCGCCCTGTCGGCCTGGGAGCAGCGCGATCCGGACGTGCGCGGTCCGCGCGTCGTCGCGGTCGATCCGGCCGACGGCTCGGTGACCCTGGGTTAGCGGTCGAAGCTCGGCACCCGTCTCCGGGCGACCTGCCCGGACGACCTGGATCGCCGAAAAGGAGCCCCCAGCATCGTGCCTGCCTTCGCTGATGGAGACGCCGCGATCGGTGTCGGGCTGGCCTTCGTCGCCGGCTTCGTGGACGCCGCCGCCTTCATCGCCCTGACCGGCCTGTTCACGGCCCACGTCACCGGCAACGTCGTCCTGATCGGTGCGGAGCTGGTCTCGACCTCGACCGGGGTCCTCGCGAAGCTCCTTGCCCTGCCGACGTTCATCCTGGCGGTGGCCGTGACCCGCCTCATCGCCCTGGCCCTCGAGCGGAGGGGGGCGTCACCGCTGCGCCCGTTGCTGGTGCTTGAAGCCGCCGCGCTGATCGCCTTCGCGATCGTGGGCGCGTCCCTGTCGCCGCTCGGCTCGCCGGACGGCGCGAAGGCGATCGGCGTCGGCATGCTCGGGGTCGCCGCCATGGGCATCCAGAACGGCATCGGGCGTCTGGTGATCGGCCACCTGGCCGCGACCACCGTGATGACCGTGAACGTCACGCAGGCCGTGATCGACCTGACCGACCATGCCTGCGGGAAGACGCTCGGCGCGCCGGCCGCCACCCGCCTTCGGCGCACGCTGTCGGCCGTGCTGGCGTTCGCGGTCGGCGCCCTGGCGGGCGCCTTCGGGGTCGCCGCCCTGTCCTTCGCCTGCGTGCTCGTGCCCGCCGTCGTCCTCATCGGATTGCTGTTCGTCCCGGATCGCGAACCGAGTCCGTGAACGGCCGCCATGGGCCGGACGCGCGCGCCTCGATACCCGGCTTGGACCACCCGCGCTCGGACATGCCCTCACAGCCGGGCTCGCAGTCCAGGCGTCCGTGCAGCGCCGCTCGGGGTTGCCGAAGCGCGGGCGTCACGCCGTCTCCGCATCCCGCATCGAGGGCCGACGCCGGAGGCCGCGACGGTCTGAGCCGGCGCGCGTCGGCGTCCGGCCCCTGGTGCCCGGAGCGCCGGAGCCCTAAAGCCCAGGCATGCTGACCTCACCGACGACGCGCCGCCCGCTGGTCCTCGCCGCGGTGATGGCGGCGATGTTCATGATCGCGATCGAGGCGACGATCGTCTCGACCGCGATGCCGCAGATCGCCGGGCAGCTCGGCGACCTCCACCTCTACGCCTGGGTGTTCGCCTCCTTCCTGCTGACGCAGACCGCGACCACCGTGGTGTTCGGCAAGCTGTCCGACCTCTACGGGCGGCGCCCGGTGCTGCTGTTCGGCATCGCGGTGTTCCTCGCCGGCTCGCTGCTGTGCGGCTTCGCCTGGTCGATGCCGTCGCTGATCCTGTTCCGGCTCGTGCAGGGCGTCGGCGCGGGCGCGATCCAGCCCGTGAGCATGACCGTGGTCGGCGACCTCTACTCCGCCCGCGAGCGCGGCCGGGTGCAGGGCTATCTCGCCAGCGTCTGGGGCGTCTCCTCGGTGGCCGGGCCGCTCGCCGGAGGCCTGATCATCGGGCACCTGAGCTGGCCGTGGATCTTCTGGATCAACCTGCCGGTCGGCGTCCTCGCGGCCGCCCTGTTCCTTCTGTTCCTGCGCGAGGAGGTGGAGCGCAAGCGGCGCCGGATCGACGTGATCGGGGCCGGCCTCTTCACGCTGGCGATCGCCGCGCTGATGATCGCCCTGACCGAGACCTCGACCGCGCCGGCCGTGGCGACCGCCTCCGGCCTGACCTTCCTCGTGGCGATCACGCTGTTCGTGCTGCAGGAGCGGCGGGCCGCCGACCCCATGCTGGATTTCGCGCTCTGGGGGCAGCGCTCGATCCTCACCGCCAACGCCGCGACGCTACTCTCGGGCATGGCGATCATCGGGCTCACCGCCTTCCTGCCGATGTACGTGCAGGGCGTGCTCCGGCAATCGCCGCTCGTGGCCGGCTTCACCCTGACCCTCATGGTGCTCGGCTGGCCGGTCGGCGCGACCACGGCGGCGCGCAGCTTCGTCCGGTTCGGCCTGCGGCCGGTCCTGCTGCTCGGCGCCGCCCTGCTGCCGATCGGGGCGTCGGCCTTCGTGGCGTTGGGCCCGGAGACCTCGCCCGCCGTCGCGGCGGCGGGGTCGATCGTCATGGGCCTCGGCATGGGCTTCCTGTCGACGGCGGCGATCGTGATCATCCAGGACAGCGTCGCCTGGGCGCAGCGGGGGGCCGCCACCGCCTCGAACATCTTCGCGCGCAACCTCGGCTCGACGCTCGGCGCCACCGCCCTCGGCGCCGTCCTGAACTACCGCCTCATTCATCCGGACGGCGGGGCCACGGTGGACCCCGACCAGCTGCGCCGCCTGCTCGACAACCCGGCGAGCCTCGGCGGAGCCGGCGAGGCGGCCCGCATCAGCCTGCAGCACGCCCTGCACGGCACCTTCTGGACGGTCTTCGCGGTTGCGCTGCTGACGCTGCTGACCGCCCTGCTCGTCCCCCGCGTGGTGATCGCCGACGCCGTGCCGGCCGTCGCGGAGTAGCGAGCGCCCGATCCGGACCGCGCGGACGGCGTCTCACGCGGGCCGGGCCGTGTCCTCCTGCCGGACGGCGAGGCGCAGGAAGCTGACCACGCTGGCGATGGCGGCGAACGCGCCGCCGAGCCCGAGCGCGAGCGCCGGCCCGTGCGCATCCGCGATCGCGAAGCAGGCGGCCACGAGGGCGGCGCCCATGGTCTGGCCGAGGAGCCGCGAGGTGGCGACGATGCCGCTCGCGCCCCCGGACCGCGCGGGCGGCGCGCTCGTCATGATCGCGCGCAGGTTCGGCGCCTGGAAGAAGCCGAAGCCGCCGCCGCAGATCGCCATCCGCCAGCCGATGTCCACGACGCTCGGGTTCGCCGGAAGTCCCGCGAGCAACCCCATCCCGAGGGCGAGGATCGCGAGCCCGATGCCGCCGAGCAACCCGGGCGGGTAGCGGTCCGAGAGCCGCCCGGCGAGCGGCGCCAGCAGCGCGACCACGACGGGCCAGGGCGTCATCAGGAAGCCGGTCTCGACCTGCGTGCGCCCGAGCGTGTGCTGGAACAGGAACGGCAGCGAGACGAAGGCGAGCCCCTGCGCCGCGAACGAGCACACCGACGTGGTGGCCGAGAGGGCGAACAGCGGACGCCGGAGCAGGTCGGCGGCCAGCATCGGCGCGGGATGCCCCGCCTGCCGGCGCAGCAGGAGCAGGAAGCAGGCGAGCGAGCCGACGGCTTCCGCCAGGATGCGCCAGAGCGGTCCTTCGTGGGCCGCCTCGCCGAGGGCGAGCACGAGGAGCGCGAAGGCGGAGGCGTTGAGCAGCGCGCCGACGACGTCGAAGCGATGGCCGGAGCGCCCGGTGTCCGGCAGCGCGGTCCAGGCCAGGAGCAGGGCGACGAGGCCGATCGGCACGTTGACGGCGAAGAGCCAGGGCCAGGGCGCGGCGACGAGGATCAGCGAGGCGACGGTCGGGCCGACCGCGAAGCCGACGCCGACGACGAAGGCGTTGAGGCCGACGCCGCGCCCGAGCTGGTCGGCCGGATAGATGAAGCGGATGAGGGCGATGTTGACCGCCATCAACGCGCTCGCGCCGACGCCCTGCAGCACCCGCGCCGCGACGAGCGTCGGCAGCGACCAGGCCAGGGCGCAGACGAGCGAGGACGCGGTGAAGAGGATGAAGCCTGCGATGTAGATCCTCTGCTGGCCGACGATCTCGCCGAGCGCCGCGATCGGCAGCAGCGTCGCCACGACGGCGAGCTGGTAGGCGTTCACGATCCACACCGAGGCGCTTGGGTCGACGCCGAGGTCGGCGGCGATGGTGGGAAGGGCGGTGTTGGCGATCGCCGTGTCGAGGGTCGCGAGGGCGACGCCGGTGAGCACCGCGACCATCGCCCGCCCCCGTCGCGCCGGCGGCAGGCCGTCATGGGCCGGAACGTCCGACGGGGCGATCGGTGAGGACATCGCGTGGGGATCTCGCGGGGGTGGCGGCGTGCTGCATGCGACCGTGGGCGGCACCTTGGCAAGAGTGCCCGGGGCCAGCGCAACCAGGGCGAGCGGTGCCCCATCGCGAGACGCGCCCGCCC
>NZ_VRVF01000103.1:0-11936 GCF_008040045.1 Methylobacterium sp. WL8
CCGAGACGGCGACGTAGTCGCCGACGCCGATCACCGGCTCGATCGAGGGGCGCTTGTCGCCGAAGGAGGCGAGCAGGCTGTCGAGGGGGCGTCCGCGCAGGGCCTCGATCACGGCCGGCGTCACGTCCACGAGCTCGTAGCGCGCCAGCAGCCCCTCCGGCGTCGAGACCTCCGCCCCCGCCTCGACGGCCCGCGCCGTCGGACCCGAAGCCGGAAGAACCGAACAGCCCGACACCGCAAGTGCGGTGAGCAGGAGCAGGGGGAGGACGCGCATCCAGGATTGCCTGATCGTTTTCAAGGCCTCGACGCCTAGACCAATCGCAAGCTGCTGTCCGTAGCGGGGCGGACACACTCGCAGCGCGCGAGCTCGATCGGCCGCGGCGATCCCCGTTGTGCACATCGTCAAGTCGCGACTCCGACTTTCTGCGGGCTGGACGCTGACAGCGACACGGGCGATCTGGCTCTCGCGCCGACGAAGCCTTATGCCTGGAAAATATTTCCGCCCCACGACGCAGCGAACGACTTCGGAAGAACGCCCTCATCCATGAGGCTGCCTCTCTCCTACACCCCGCCGGACTTGCAGGCCGAGCGGACCGGCACGGTACGCCGCCGACAGGTGTTCTTCATTCCGGGCTACGATCCCGAGGCACGGACCCGCTATCGTCTGCTGTTCGTGCGCGAGCTGTTGCGGCACGCCAAGCGCTTCGGCGATCCGCGGCCCGACATCTCGCCGGCGACCTTGAGTGCGGACGGCATCCTACAGAGCTGGACGGTCGGACCGGACGAGGGCCGGGTGGCGACCGCCTACGACGTGCTGCTCTGGAACGACCTCGTCGCGCGGGACTTCCGTCGGCCGCGGGTGCTCAGCGTCCTGCTCCTCGTCGTCGGCACGCTCCATGCCCTGGTCCGCGGGCTGATCTGGCGGTTCTACCGGCTCAACTGGCTCTACGGGAACGTCGTGATCTACCCGTTCGTGATGGTCGTGCTGCTCTCGGCCCTGTCGCTGGCGATCGGGACCCTGGTGCACGCCCACCTCGGCGACTGGTTCGGCCACAGCCTCGGCTGGCCGCCCTGGGTGACCCTGCCGCTTGCCGTCGTCGCCGGGATCGCCTGGATCGTGGCGATCGAGGCTTTGCTCAACCGTTTCTTCTTCTGGCAGTTGCTGAACGATTGGGTGTTCAACTGGCAGCACGGCAACGGCTGGCGACGCGACTATGCCGCCCGCCTCGACGTTTTCGCCGACCGCATCCTCGCGCGGCTCGCCGAAGCCGAAGCCCGCGGCGAGCGGCCGGACGAGGTGATGATCGTCGGCCACTCCACCGGCGGGCTCACGGCCGCCGAGGTCGCCGCGCGGCTCCTCGCCCGAGCTCCGGACCTCGGAACGGGCGACACGGCGTTCTGCCTCGCGACCCTGGGCTCGGCCCTTCCGATCGTCGCCGCGCAGCCCTTCGCCCGGCATGTCCGCGGCGACGTGGCCGCCCTCGTCGCCTCGCGCCGGATCGTCTGGCTCGACGTGCAGGCGCCGCAGGATTGGATGAACTTCCCCGGCTTCAATCCTGTGCTCGACCTCGGGCTGCCGCTCGCCGGCGGCCCGATCGCGAACCCGCTGGTGCGGTCGGCACAGGTGCGGGACATCCTGACGCCGGAGACCTATGCGAAGGTCAGGCTCAAGCCGTTCCGCATGCACTTCCAGTTCCTGCTCGCGAACGAGCGGCCCGGCCCCTACGACTACTTCCGCATGGTCCTCGGACCGCAATTCCTGCGCGACCGGGCGATCCGTCCGATCGTGGCGGAGCTGGCGCCCGCGGCGCCGCAGGCCGGCGGCTGAGGGGAGGGTGGCTCCGCGCGAAGGCCTCGCCCGGGCCGGGCGGCGTGCTATCTGCGACGCCGCGACCACGCGATCGAACCGGGAGCCGCGATGCCCGCGAGCCAGTCCACGCCGAACGACCCTGCGGGGTCCCCCGCCGCACAGGTGCTCGTGGTGATGGGGGTCTCGGGCTCGGGAAAGAGCACCGTGGCCGCCCTGGTGGCCGAGCGGCTGGGCTGGATCTTCGTCGACGGCGACAGCTTCCACACGCCCGAGCACGTCGCCAAGATGCATGCCGGCCTCGCCCTGGACGACGAGGACCGCGCGCCTTGGCTCGCCTCGATCGCGGTCTGGATCCGGCATCGCCTGGAGCGGGGGGAATCCGGCGTCATCGTCTGCTCGGCCCTGCGCCGGGCCTATCGCGACGTTCTCACCGGAGGCTCGCGGCAGGTCCGGATCGTCTACCTCGAAGGCAGCCGCGACCTGATCGCCGGCCGGCTCGCGCAGCGGCACGGGCACTTCATGGCGCCGGCCCTCCTCGACAGCCAGTTCGCGACCCTGGAGCCGCCGGGGGAGAACGAGCATCCAGTCGTCGTCGGCATCGCCGACGATCCCGAGCGGATCGCCGAGCGCGTGGTCGTCCGGGTCCAGGCGACCGGAGGAGCCGTATCATGAGCGACCGCGACATCGACCTCGTGATCTCGGACGTCGACGGCACCCTCGTCGGCACCGACAAGAGCCTCAGCCCGGGCACGAACGCCGCGGTGGCGCGGCTGCACGCCGCCGGAATCGGTTTCACCGTCGCGTCGGCCCGCCCGCCCGTTGGCTTGCGCGGTCTCGTCGCGACGCTGGCGCTGCGCCTGCCGATGGGCGCCTTCAACGGCGCGACGGTGGTCGGCCCCGACCTCTCCGTGATCGAGGAGCGGCTGATCCCGGAGGCGACCGCACGGGAGGCGGTCGACCGGATGCTCGCCGCGAAGCTCGATGTCTGGGTCTTCGCCGACGGCCTGTGGAGCCTGCGCGACCCGGCCGGACCCTACACCGACCTCGAGCGCCGCACCCTCGACGCCGAGCCGAACGTGGTGCCCGACCTCGCCTCCCTTCTGGGACGGGCTTCCAAGCTCGTCGGCGTCAGCCGGGACCACGCGCACCTCGCCGCCTGCGAGGCCGAGATCGGCCGCACCCTGGAGGGCCGCGCCGTCGTCCACCGCTCGCAGGCCTACTACCTCGACGTGACCCCACCCGGCGTCGACAAGGGCGGCTTCGTGGACTGGATGGCGGACCGGCTCGGCCTCGCGCGCAGCCGCATCGCCACCTTCGGAGACGCGGGCAACGATGCCGCGATGTTCGCGCGCGCCGGCCTGTCGGTGGCGATGGGCAACGCCGAGGAGAGGGTGAAGGCGGCGGCCACCGCCGTCACCGACGGCAACGACGCCGACGGCGTCGCCAAGGCGGTCGATCGGCTGATCCTGGCCTAAGAAGACGTCCGCCCCTGTGGCATGCTGGGCACAGGCTGCGCCCCCCGGGTTCGCCGCCCCCAGGCGACCGCATCCAAGCCGCTTTCCGGCCTCATTTGCCCCCGACCTAGCTTGACCAGAACAAGCGGGAACGGGTCTCCAGGATGCATCGACGCCTTCTCCTCGCCGCAGCTCTGGCGGTCGTGACCGTCCCGGCCATCGCGCAGGGGGCCCGCGACAACATCGATGCGCTGATCGAGCAGCACGCCAAGGCGAACGGCGTTCCGGCGAGCTTCGTCCATGCGGTGGTCAAGCGCGAGAGCAACTACAACCCGAAGGCCAAGGGCGGCAGCGCCCTCGGGCTGATGCAGATCAAGCCCGCCACCGCCCGCGGCCTCGGCTATCAGGGCGACGCCGCCGGCCTGCTCGACCCCGGGACGAACCTGAAATACGGCGTCGCCTACCTCGCCGGCGCCTACCGCACCGCGCAGGGCAACCTCAGCCAGGCCTACGGCTACTACAATCGCGGCTACTACTACGCCGCCAAGCGCCAGGGCGTCGCCACGGCGGTCGCCGCGGTGGTAGCCCCCGTCGCCGCCTCCGCCAGCGCCGTCGCCAGCCTGTTCACCGGCGCCCCGGTCGCCGCCACCGATCCGAACCTCTCCGCCGCAAACGTGGCGCTGGCCTATGCGCCGACCGTGGCGGCGGCGCCGGCCGAGGCGGTCGCGGTCCCCTTGCCGCCCCGTCGTCCGGCAGCCCTCTCCGGGGCCGAGATGGTGGAGATGGCGAGCCTGCGCACGACGCAGGACCCCGCCGCCGACCAGTCGCAAGCGGACGCCGCCGCGACGGCCCAGACGATCGCGGTGCCGCTTCCGCCGCGCCGGCCCGATTCGCTTTCCGGCGCCGTCCAGGTGGCGAGCGCCGACCTCTCGGGGCTCACCCTGGCCGCCTCGCCCGCAGCGCAGCCGGCCGCCGCCACCGCGGATGCGGCCTCCGCCGACAGTGTCGCCGTGCCGTTGCCGCCGCGTCGGCCCTCGGCCCAGCGACTCGCTGCGTTCGCCCGGCCCGCAGCGCCTCGCAGGGCGCCCGCCGAGGAGCCCGTCCTCGAAGCCACCGCCCTCGCCACCGACCAGTAGGTTTGTACCAGCGCGGGAAAACCGCAGAGGTTGTCCAGCCAACGATTTGCTGGCTGGGTTGACCGCGGGACCGCAGCGCAACACATACGGGGCGTCGGACGAGGGGACCGACGCGGTCGGCGCCGTGTGCGCCGCAGCATCGCAACCGCTCGAGTTCCTTTGACGAATCATCATGCACCGAGGGCAGGGGTGCGCCGGACGTCTCGCGAGAGATCGGGCGTGACCGCGTCATGGTCGTCCTTGTGTGAGGTTCGCGGCGCATCACTTGCGTCGGGATGGCCGAGAGGCCGATCTCGCGCTTGAGACCGACGCGCTTGGGATCAATCGGAAAGCGGACGACGCCATGACCGGCGCGGTGGAACAAGAATCACTCTTCCTGTCCGACCTCGGTCGCCGGGTCCGGCATGCGCGCACGGTCCGCGGCCTGTCGCGCAAGCTGTTGTCGCAGACCTCGGGCCTGTCGGAGCGATACATCGCTCAGCTGGAGGGCGGGCAGGGCAACGTCTCGATCATCCTGCTGCGGCGCGTCGCCGACGCGATGGGCGTGCGCCTCGACGACCTGATCACCGGCAACGACGCGATCCCCGACTGGCCGGTTTTGCGCGACCTCCTCGGCCACGCCTCGCCGGCCCAGATCGCGGCCGCGAAGGACGCGCTTTCGGGCGGCCCGCGCGACGGAAGCATGCCGCGCCCGCGCGTGGCGGTGGTGGGCCTGCGCGGCGCGGGCAAGTCCACCCTCGGGCGGATGACCGCCGAACGCCTCGGCTGGCCCTTCATCGAGCTCAACGCCGAGATCGAGCGCGAGAACGCGCTCTCGGTCCAGGAGATCTTCGCGATCTACGGCCAGGAAGGCTACCGCCGCCTGGAGCAGGCGGCATTGCGGCGCCTGACCGAGCATCCCGGGCCGTTGGTCCTCGCGACCAGCGGCGGCATCGTCGCCGAACCGCTGACCTACGACCTCCTGCTGCAGGCCTTCTTCACGGTCTGGCTCAAGGCGCGGCCCGAGGAACACATGCAGCGAGTCCGCGACCAGGGACATCTCGCCATGACCGGCGACCACGCCTCGGCGATGCTCGAGCTGCGGGCGGTGCTCGCCAGCCGCGAGCCGCTCTACGCCCGCGCCTCGGCGACCGTCGACACCTCCGACGTGCCCGTGGACGTGATGGTCGACCGCCTGACCCGGACGATCGAGGCGCGCTTCCAAGGGCAGGCGGTGACCGCCTGAGGGGTGCGACGTCGCGCCCGCCGTCCTGACGCGGCCCTTGATCGAGGCCGGCGGCCACCCCAAGCTTTCCGCTCACGTCGAACGGGAACCCGCCTTCGCCGGTTCGCGAACCGACCCGTGATCATCCGTGGACCCGGCGCGACCCGGTCCGGGCGCCCCGGCACGGGGCAAGCCGCCCTCCGTCGCCGCGCCACCCGAGGAGCAGAACCATGACTGGCAGCCACGCCCTCGGGCGCCCCGTCGCCGACGGGCTCGCCGGCACCGTCGACCCGGTCTGGTCGCGCCTGCGCGCCGAGTCCGAGGCGGTGATCCGCGACGAGCCGCAGCTCGCCTCCTTCATCGTCGCCACGATCCTGAACCACACCAGCCTGGAGGGCGCCGTCTCGCACCGGGTCGCCGCCCGGCTCGGACACGCGGCGCTTCCCTCGGAGCTGGTCGCGCATGCCTTCCACGAGGCGATCCAGGCGGACCCGCGCATCGGCGAGGCGTTCCGCGCCGACATCGTCGCCGTGATGGACCGCGACCCTGCGACCAGCCGTGCGATCGAGCCTGTGCTGTACTTCAAGGGCTTCCACGCCATCCAGGCGCACCGCCTGGCGCACCACGTTTGGAACCAGGGCCGGCGCGACCTCGCGCTCTACCTGCAGAGCCGGTCGTCGGAGGTGTTCCAGTGCGACATCCACCCGGCGGCGCGGATCGGACGGGGGGTGTTCCTCGACCACGCCACCGGCCTCGTGGTCGGCTCCACCGCCGTGATCGAGGACGACGTCTCCATCCTGCACGCGGTGACGCTCGGCGGCACCGGAAAGCAGGGGGCCGACCGCCATCCGAAGATCCGCCGCGGCGTGATGATCGGCGCCGGCGCCAAGATCCTCGGCAACATCGAGGTCGGGGAATGCGCCCGGGTCGCCGCCGGCTCGGTGGTCCTGCGCCCGGTGCCGGCCAACACCACGGTGGTCGGGGTGCCGGCCCGCGTCGTCGGCACCGCCGGCTGCGCCGAGCCGGCCCGGGCCATGGACCAGCTCGTCAGCATGGACCAGTTCATCCACATGGCCGAGGGCATCTGACGCTCGGGTCCGGCCGCGCTTGCTCCTCCGCCGAGGGCGTGGCAAGCGGTGGCCCGGCCGCCGGGCGGGCTCCCGACCAGGGCACGCACCCGGAACGCCCTGCATGAAGAACCCGAAAGGCTCGACAGCGTGACCAAGCCCGAAGTCGCGAAGCTGCAGGACTACCTGCGCCGCAAATTCGCCAACGCCAGCATCCGCATCGTGGCGATGAAGAACGGCGATTCCGCCGAGGTCTTCATCGGCGACGAGTCGATCGGCGTGATCTCCGACGACAAGGAGGACGGCGACGATTCCTTCATGTTCCGGATGGCGATCCTCGACATCGATCTCGAGGACGACGCCTGAGGCGCGTTCGGCCTGTGCACGGGTTAACGCTAACCCGCACAGGTGCTTAACGTTTCGTAAACATCAGGGTTAGACTGCGCGCATCCTCGGTCGGAGCGTGCGTCATGGTCATCACCCTCGCTTCCCTCGACGCGATCCGGACGCTCTGCGTGGGCTTGGCCCTCTCGGGGCTCCTCGCCAGCGCGTTCGAGATGTGCACCACGCGTCGCGCCAGCTTCAGCCTGCTCGGGCACGGCGGCGTCACCGCCGTCGCCGCGCTGCCGATGCTGGCCTTCGGGGCGCCCTTCATCATCCTGCGGAACACCCTGCGCGGGCGTCGGATCGAGGGGCGCCCGATGCCCTTCGTGATGCTGGCGACCGTCATCGCCTGCGGTTGGGGCCTGCTCTCGGGCCGCGTCGCGCTGGGCCTTGCGGCCTTCGTCGTCGGCGCCTGACCCGGCCCGTCAGCGGTTGGCCGTCGCCGCCGGCGAGGCGCCGCCGTTGAGCGTGACCCAGGCGCGCCCGTCCTGCCCCTCGCGCTTGATGTAGGCGTATCCGGTGTCGCGCCACGACAGGATCGTGTTGGTCTTGTTGTCGAGGATGAAGTCGCCGCGATCGGTGCGCACCATCAGCACCGCGTGGCCCTCGCCGATGTCGTCGATGACGACGGTCATCCGCAGCGCACGCCGGGGCAACCCGCGCTCGATCAGCATCCGGCGCTTGAGCAGCTGGTAGTCCTCGCAATCGCCGAAACCGTCGTCGGGGAAGTCCCAGCGATCGACGACGCCCCAATGGGCCTGGTCGGTGACCGGCCTGATCCGGGCGTTGACCCGGCGGTTGACGCCGGTCAGCGTCCGCCACAGGTCGGCGTCGAACCGGATCGTGGCCGGCTCGCGCGCGTCCACGTCGCACTCGGCGGGCATGCGCTGGCAGAACGCGGTCCAGGCCGCCACCGGGCGCGCCGCCGCCCCGGTCTCCACGGGCGTGGCCGCATCGGGCAGGCTGGCGAGCGTCCGGGGCTGGGTCGAGGCCCCGCCGATCATCAGGATCGTTCCGGCAAAGCCCAGGGCGGCCGCGCGCCCGGTGCTTCGCAGGGCAAAGCGCCATCGGATGCCGCCGAGGGCACCCGCAGCCTGGACAACCGCGTACCGCATGCTCGATGCTCCGCCCTGCCGAAGCGACCAAGCTGGCACGGGCGTGCCGGCGGCTCAATCGAAAAATGAAGGCGAATTAACCAATCGGCTCCCGGATGGTTCCACCGAGGCCGCGGGCGATGCGCGATAAAAGTTCATGCGCTTCGGGAATGCGAGACCTGCGCGGTCGATCGCCCCTTGATTCCGGCGTGATTCGCAGATTGAGACTGTGACACCGGCGTGACGGCACGCCGGCGCCACGGGATCGGCTTCGCAGGTCCGAGCAAGACGCCGGCCAAGCGGCCGCCAGGGATCATCGCAACCGTGTCGCAACCCCCCATCCATCTCATGATCCGGGCTCTCGCGGAGAACGGCGCCCCGGGGGCGATCGACATCGCCCAGCACGCAGTGGAGATGTTCCTCGCCGCCTCCCCGACCGATGCGGACCGCGCGCTCGCGGTCGACATCCTGCTGCGCGACCTCGCCAGCCTGCGCGGCGTCGCCCCCCACATCACCGCCTTCATCGGCCGGATCGAGATGCAGCTCGGCCGCATTCGTCGGGACGCCCTCAAGCGCCCGGCGCAACGCCCCGTGCCGGCGGATGCCGAGATGACCGAAGAGGTCGCGGCGTCCGAGGCCGAGGCCGAGCCGGCGCTCCAGGCCGCCTGAGCCTTCTGAGCCGCCCGATCCTCCCCAGCCGCCTGATCCTCAGCGGTTGGCGGTGGTGATAGGCGAGGTGACGCCGCCGAGCGACACCCAGGCGACGGCGTCCTGGCTTTCGCGCTTGATGAAGGTGTAGCCGGTGCGGTGCCAGGGTAGGATCTGGCTGGTCTTGTTGTCGAGCACGAGGTCGCCGCGATCGGTGATCAGGGTGAGGACGGCGTGGCCCTCGCCCTTCTCGTCGATGACCACGGTCATCCGCATGGCGCGGCGCGGCAGGCCGGCGCGGGCGAGCAGGCTGCGCTTGAGCAGCTGGAAGTCCTCGCAATCGCCCGAGCCGTCCTCGGCGAGGTCCCAACGGTCCGGCACCCCGAGGTGGTCCATGTCGGTCACCGGCGTCACCGTGGCGTTGACGCGGCGGTTGACCGTCTGGATCGTGTTCCAGATCGCGGGGGTCATCGCGATGCGGGCGGGCTCGGCGGCGTTGACCGCACACTCGGCCGGGTAGGTCTGGCAGAACGTCACCCAGGCCAGGATCGGCTTGGCGACGCCGACCGGCGCGGCCGCGATGGTGGGGGCGGGCAGCGAGGCCAGGGTCTGCGCGGCGACCGGCGCCACGCCGGCGGCGAGGAGGGCGAACAGCCCGAGGCCGAGCGCCCGGATCCCCGTTCCCTTGCTGCTGAACACCCGGCCCATCGCCCAAACCCTCCGTCGATGGAGGCACGATGGGCCCGCGCGCCCTCCACGGCGCTGAAGCCGATACGAGCAATTTTATCGATTCGCCGCCGCCGTCGGCGCGCCTCGCAACAGCCCGAACCGGACGCTTTGGCGACCCGGCGGATTGTCGGCATCGCGTAGAGGATCGGGAAACCCTGTGCGGCCGCCGCGGTCGCCGTCCGATCGATCCGAAATTCCGATGCGGGACGTCAAACGCAGCGATCGGACGCGATCCGACCGAGCGAGCGGCCGACTCGGCAAAGGCGATCACCGTTCAGGTCGGGCTTGATGAATGAGAAGGGTTTTCGGACGGCGGCGTGCGTGCGATCCGGCAAAACCGCATCGTCTGCTCGATTCGCAGAATCAATCGGCAATGACGTGGCGACCGCGACGCGTCCGCCCCGGCGGCGGCGGCCACAACCAAGTCGCCGAAGCGTTCGGCCCCGGCCGCCGCGTGCTTAGAGCGTCATGCCTTCGTGGAAGCGGTCGGGGGAGAGCGGCAGCATGAACTGCACGCCGAACCCGCCTTCGAAGTAGCGCACGAGCTTGCCGGGCGTGGTGCCGATCGTCAACGTCGTGCCCAGCGGCGGCGCGCTGAGGCTGGCCAGGGCGACGCCCGACATCGAGATATCGATGACCCGCGCCTTGATCTCGCGCCCGCTCTCCAGCCGCACGACCACCGCCGGCTGCTTGGGCACGATGCGCTCGTGGGTCCGGCCCTCGGGCAGGCCGAGCATCTCGCGGTTGGCGAGCCAGGTGAGCTGCGAGGCGATCTTGTCGCGCTTGCGCGGCGTCGCCGACAGCTGGATCGCGAAGCCGCCCTTGGGATGGCGCGCGATGACGCCCTCGATCCGGCCGATATGCTCGAGGTACAGCACCACGCGCTCGCCGAGCTCACCCACCACCGCGCAGGTCAGACGGACGCCGCCGGGCGACATGTCGACGGTCTGACACGGATATTCGCGGCGGTCGGACAGCATGTAGCGGCCGAGCAGGGAGACCGGCACGCGCTGATGGCGTCGCAGGTCGGAGGCCTGCGCGAGGCGCAGTGTCGTCGTTCCCGCTGAGTTCTGCGCCATCATCATCGCGGGAATAGTCGGTCCGTCGTTGCTCGCTCGCTCGCAAAACCTAGCAATTATCTGGTTACGAAAACCTTGTTCCAGGCACACAATCTGAGGTTTCTTGCTGAAGGTGCCTGTTCAATTTTCTCGCGTCAGTTCTGCGGCCGGCGTCTCCGCTGCTTTCAGACCCGTCCGCCGCGGTGGACCATGAGGTGCCCGCGACGGAACGGGGCGCTGTCGTTGGCCGGCGGGGGGAGGGCGCCGAACGCCCCGGCTTCGAGGCCCGCGAGATCGAGGACCGAGTCGTCGCCCTGCGGCCCATCGTGGAGGGCGTCGGGCATGGGCCGGGCCAGCATCCGCAGGGAGAGCGTGTCGAGGCGCACGAGCGGACGCAGGCCGAGCCAGGTCGGCGGGGCGAGGGGGCTCAGCGCGCCGAGCGCCCGCGCCTGGGTGCGCCCGCGGTGGCGGAGCGGCAGCAGGAGGAATTCGAGGTCGACGGTCTCGCCGTCCGTGTTGGTGCCGCGCAGGCCCGCGACGACGCCGATCGCGTCCGCCGCCACCGTCTCGACCATCCGCCATGGATCCGCCGAGGCCTCGCCCCAGAGGGCGGACAGGTGCGCGGCCCGCAACTCCCGCCCGAACAGGGCGCAGACGCGGGTGCCGGCGAGCCGCAGGGTCGCGGTCCGGTGCGGCATGTCGAGTTCGAGGATCAAGCTGTCGGCCAGCAGATGGCGGATCGCGCCGGGTTCGATCTCGGAGCGCTCCGGGGCGCAGCGCTGCCCGCGAAGCCGGTCCCAGTAGCTGTAAAGCATGCGGCTGGTCGGATGCTTCATCGGTGTCCCGGACTGACGCGCGGCGGCGTGGCGATCGGTGCCGCTTCGGAACACCTTCGATCTCTCGTGGTGCATCCAGCGGCTGTTCGACCGTCACGGTGCACAACCTACGCCCGGGGTCACGGCCAAGCTCGCGCAACCCTTCGTTAAGGTTAAGCGGAGGTTGACGTTGCACGCCGGGCGGCCCTGCAAGACAGTGTTCACGAAAGCGTGACGGTTCGGGTCGCCCCGACGCCGTCACGTCTCCGGGTCGCCTTTGCGAGGTGCGCGGAGGGATCGGGCGCCGGCGCCCCGCCGTCTCCTGGTCCGGACGGCGCCCGGCCCCGCAAGGGGTCTCGGATCCTCTGCTTCAGGGAGGTCGCCCGTTCGCGGTGCGCCTCCCTTTTTTTCTAGGACGGCAGAATTGGCTGTTGGGCCTGTTGTTCGAGGGCGGTGAGGTAGGCGTCGGGATCGCGGCGGAAGCGGGTTCGTGCGGTCCGCGCCTGCCTGCGGATGTCGAGGGATCGGCGCAGGGCC
>NZ_VRVF01000104.1:0-11479 GCF_008040045.1 Methylobacterium sp. WL8
CGCGCAGGGCCATGATCTCGTCGGTCATCGGGGGTCTCTCGGGTTCGGGGTTGGTCGTCGCAACCCGACCCTACCCGGCAACCGCCGATGACCACCCCTCAGCTACACCACCGCCTGGGACACGACCCAGATCGGCGACCGGCTCCGGGTCCTTCTCGCCGTTGGCGACGGTCGGCAACACAGCATCTCCGATCTCGTGCCCAGCATCCGAGATCAAGGATACGATCCGTTCGAGGCTATCCTATCCCTTGTCTGCAGGGGGGATCTCGCGATCGATCTGCGCGACGGCCTGCATCCGGACGCTCGCATCGCGCGATCGAAGCCGCGAGTTCGCGCGCGGCCATCCGATGACCAGCTAGGCACAGCGGATCGAGGCCTCACGATACGTTAACCGAACCGGAAGGTGTCGCCGGACTCCATTTGCCAACGACCGCCGTACCTGGCACAGATTGCGGACGGCCGATTGCTTTCGGAGGCGCTTAAAACATGCGCCGCGGCCGACCCTGAGGTCCCAGCACACCTGAGCATTCTCCGAGCTCGGGCGAGGCAAAAGCCGCATCGTCGGCCAGGACCACGTAGCCTGATGGCACCCCAATCATAGCATCCGACGCCTCATCTTTGAGGCTGGGTCGATCACGTCTGACGAACTCGCAGCGTTGCTGCGTAACGTCCAGTGCGCTGAGAGATTCTGTTGAAGGCGCACGCCCTAGCAGACCGCGCACCTTCAAGAGCACCCAGAGGATCTTCGGCCCAACAGCTGACAACTGCGCCGATAGATCCCGCCGCCGGGGCACCCGAGGGCTACGAACAGGCTTCCCGCCTGGACGACCGACGAGTCATGTCCGCGCTGCGGACGACTTCGGTATCTCACCTTCGGACTCCCCTCGCAACACGCAATGCGGGCTTAGCAGGCTCGCGTCGAGGCTTTCGGCCGCGCTGGTTAACGCGCGCCTGGTTATGGAGACCGACTTTGGCAATCGAACCTGTAAACCGCATCTCGGAACACGTCTTCCGGTACCCCTTGCCTTCGCTGGCAAGCCGAAAGCCGCCGTTGAAGTCCACCGCGTCGTTTCGCGGCCATACGGTCGGACTGGATGATCGTATTCGGTACTTCGAGTCCGAAGGAGAATCTAATATTTGCGACATCCTGTCCGTTCGTCAGGATGTCATCGAGATCGTCGAGCAGCCGTCCGCCATCCGATATATTGATCAAGAGGGCAAGGAATCGAAGCACACCTTCGACTTTAGGGTTCGTTATCTCGGGGATCACGTCGATCTGCTGGCCTATCGACCAATCGAAAAGCTTGTCGACGGCAGGTTCGAGAGCCGCATGCGCCTGCTTGCGCCGCAACTCCCCCGGTCGGCAGCCGACGAGGTCGCCATCGTGACCGAGGCGGACGCCGATAAGACGGACGTCTTCAACGCCAGACTGAAGCAGGCCTGTCGACGCGACCCGCCCTCGGATGTCGACGGGATCGTCGCCGAGATCGTGGACGGCCTTCTTGGCGTGGTTCCCATTGCCTGGATCGTAGGCCGCGCAGGCACGGGCTCGGCCTTTCGTTCTGTCGTGAGGTGCGTCGCGGCCGACATTCTCGTGCCAACGATCCCCGCGCGGATCACACCCGCGCTCAAAGTTTATCGCAAGAGTGGAAAGTAAGGAGCATCCGCCATGCCCGTATTCCCGACACCCATCGTTCTGATCCAGCGTCATGACCTCATCTCAATCCGAAATATTGAGTACTGCTTTCACGACACCTACCCGGATGGTTACGTCATGGAGCGGCGATACACTCCCGATCTGAAGGAGGAATTCTCCCATGACACCATCTGGCAGTACAAAATCGAGGGCCGTCTCGAGATCACGCGCGGCTACTTCTGCGATACGGCGGCGGGAGCGCGCCTGACCAGCGCCTTCGGGTCGTTCGCCGATCTGCCGCGCGAGACGCAGCTCAAGGTGCTCGAGAACCAGTGGTACTGCGACGAATTCCTGGCGTTAAACGGCAGCGATCGGGGTACCTTTCCGAAGACGCTTAAAGGCTTCCGGGCCGCCCTCGAAATCCTGATCCTGAAGCGGACTGGGCAGTACGTTGGCGCGCGGCGCTCCGAACCCCGCAACCCGAACGCAGCACCTTCCGCGAACGGTCCTCAGGAAAGCCGGCCGAGTGGAGGCGAAGAGATCATGTTCCGCCGTCCGCCGAGCGAATACACCCTCCAGCGGAAAACGAAGCTCTATATTGCAGCCGGCCGCAATCCCCTCGCTCTGGTCGATCACTACAACAACTGCGGGCGTCGAGAGTCGCCGGTCGGTCCGGAGGTTCTCGCGATCATGCCGAGGTACGTTGCGGCCTATGCGGACGAGCGCCGCCCTTCGAAGGCGAAGTGCTACTTCGATTTTCTCGCCAGTATCGACAAGCTGAACGTCGCGCGGGCCGAGGAGAGGAAGAGGCCTCTCGTCCCGTGCAGCGAGAAGACTTTCCGCAAGGCGATCAACAAGCTCGATCGCTTCGACGTGCTCGCGGCCCGAAAGGGGATCGAGGCCGCGAGGCGGGAATATGCGATCGTCGGACCGGGGGTCGAGGCGCCCTATCCGGGGGCCTTGGCCTACATCGACGAGGGCCGCCTGTCCCTCATGACGCTACTCAAGCAGACGGGCGTCTGGGCGATGCTGAACCCGTATCGGCAGGAACTCCTTAAGAAGAGCGGGACGCTGTGGGTGGTCCCGGTGATCGACCATGCGAGCCGCTGCGTGCTCGGCCTTTCGGTCACCCGCACGCCCAACGCGGCAGCGGCTCTTAACGCGGCTCATCTCGCGGTCATCGACAAGAGCTTCCTCGCGGCGGCATCATCGTGTGGGGCACCATGGCCGATGCACACCGGGATCGAGACCATCGCCACAGATTCAGGCAGTGCGTTCATTTCTGACGAGTTCCGGTTGGCGCTTGCCGGACTTCGCGCGAAGCACCTGATCGGACCCGCGAAAAATCCTCAGTTCCGCGGCACGATGGAGCGCTTGCTCGGAACGCTGCACACCGGGTTCGTCACCAACTTCACGGGTCGCACTTTCCACAACGTCGTGGAGAAGGGCGACTACGATGCGGAGGCGCGCGCCTCGCTGAGTGACGACGAGCTGCCTCTCTCGCTCGTCCGCTTCATCGTCGACATCTACCATCACACCCCCCACGAGGGTCTTAACGGCGAGACCCCCATGGACGCCTGGAAGCGCCTCGTCTCGACCGTCGGGATGCCGCCGCCGCCGAACCCGAACGCGGTTCGCGTGATTTTCGGCATCCGCCTCACGCGTAAACCGAATGCTCGCGGAATCCAGGTTCTCGGAAACCACTACCAGAGCGATGCCTTGCAAAAGTGGCGTCGCGTGAATGGTGATGGCGTGCTCGAAGTGTCGCTCGATCAGTTCGATCTCGGCGTGGTCAGCGTCAAGTTCGGCGAAGACTGGATGGCTGTTCCTGCCGTGGACGAGACGCTGACGGGAGTCCCGCTGACGCTCCACGTGCAGGCGTTGGCAACGCTCCGGAAGAAGTTCGGTGCGCAGGCCGAAATCCATGCCGGCATCGTCCACGCGGCTCGCCGCGAGCTGATGGAAACCAGTGCCGCGGCAATCGCGCGCGCCGCTCTCGGACCGACGCGCCCCGATGCCAAGCTCGTCGCCTCAGCTGAGCGGCGCCTGGGGATCACCATAAGGTCGACGGAGGCTGCGAAGGCGGTCGTTCACGAAGGGGTATCCTCCCGGAAGGCGCTCAGATTCGCCACGTCTGCGGCGAAGAGCCCGATGCCCGCTGTTCAAGAGGTGCCGGTCCAGGCTGCCGTCGAAGTTGAAAAGCCGCCGAAGCCTCGCAAGTCCAGCTGGATCATAAAGGACGCCAAGTAGGATGGACCTGCGGAGCAAACTGATCGAGACCATCTCGGTCCAGAGCGTTCAACTCGGTCTTTTAAAGACCTACTCAGAGACGCTCAGAGCCCGGGGAAATCCCGGGCTCGCACAGATTGTCGAGGGCGAACACCGTTCCCTCTACGGACTCGTCTACGACGCGCCGTTGCCGGCGGAGGAGTACGACGCGTCCGATCTAGTTCCGGTGCCCGACCTCACCGCACCGGTCATGTTCGTGTCTGGATACTCCGGAGCCGGCAAGTCCTTCGCCATCAAACGGTCAATCCGCGAATTTCCTCAATTTTTCCCGGGCTACCGAGTGATGGGGTCCGATTGTCCGGTCAAGACAATCGACGTCCCCTCCGGATGCACCTTCAAGGGCCTGGGACTCCACATCCTCTCGGCGCACTTCGACATGTCCCTGCCGCAGTCGCAGAGCGAAACTGTTGTCTGGGAGAAGTGCATCCGAGCTCTCCGCGCCAGCGGCACGCACATCCTCCACTTCGACGAGTTCGCACACGTCGGACGCATCAAGACGGATGCCGAGTTGAGGAAGGTCCGCGATAAGATCAAGGAGCTGCCGGACCGGATGGACTGTCCGTTCGGTTTGATTCTTTCAGGGCTCCCGGAGATCGACAGGATCATTGAGGGCGACGGGCAGGCCTTCAGGCGCGTCATCGCCTCAATCGAAATTCCGGAAATGTCCGACGACGAGCTGGCCGAGTTGCCTGCCCTCATCATTGAGTTGGCCAAACTCGCCGGAGTTGCGATCGACATCGACTTCGAGGAGGACGAATTCCTTCATCGTCATCGTCATGTCTGCCGGGGCATGTTCGGCAGAAACGTCGATCTGATCAGATACGCGATCGACGCCGCAAAACTGTCGCCGGACCGGACGTTGCGCGTCGCCAGTTTCGCTGCGGCGGTCCACACCGCCGTCGGTTGGCCCGACGAGCTCAATCCTTACATCTGCAGCGGGTGGCAGACTGTCGAGACCCTCAAGCTATTCGATCACGGGCGCCCGGCAGACCCGTTCGCTCAAGGCGCGGTATAGGGGGCGTCATGTTCCAGAAGATGCATCGCAGCTTGCCACTCGGCTACGGTGAGAGTGCCAGCAGCTACGTCTCGAGGCTTGCCCGTCGCTACGGCGCCGTATCGGCGTTCGACTTCTGTAGGGACATGGGAACGAGCTTCCGAGACGTTTTTGATGGAACCGAGATCGTACTTGACTCGCTGGCCCAAGGCTCCGGTATCGATGCGAACGAGCTCCGCCTGCATTCCATCAGGCGTACGGCCCGAAATTCGTTTGTTTTCCAAGGTGTCGAACTGCCGCTTTCGGCTCTGGAGCGGACGGATATTCGTGCTTGCCCACTTTGTATCCAAGAGGATGTCGGCCTCGGCAGGGACGCATGGGCACCGGTAGCATACGGGCGAGGACGGTGGCAGATCTCGTCATTGAGGACCTGTGCCAATCATAGGTGCGCGTTGGTAGACATTGGTCACGAGAGCAGACCCGAGCGAGCACATGATTTTACGCTTGTTTTGAGACAAGCCCTTGGCCGCCTCCCCGAGATCGTAGCCGGCGCTTCCAAACGCGAGGCCTCACATCTCGAACGCTATCTCCAGGCACGTCTGGACAGCCGCGGCGGTTCGAACGCTTTTCTTGACGCCCTCCCCTTCCACGTTGTCGCAAAAACATCCGAAGCGATCGGAGCGGTCGACGTCTTTGGCCGCGATGTCTCCTTCCGTAGTTTGAGCGGTGAAGACTGGTGGCATGCGGGCTACGCCGGCTTCGCGATTTTAGCTGCAGGATCCTCGGGGCTCGATGCCTGGTTGGCGAGCCAACGCGACAACTATCCTCGGAGGCATACCCTGACCCAGAAGGCTCAAGCCTACTTCGGCTCGTTCATGGGATGGCTCCAAACCGCACCCGAATCGTTCGATCCTATTCGCGATATCGTGGCCGAGCATTGCTTTTCGACGATGCCGTTGGAACCGGGCAGCATTGTTTGCGGTCGAGTTCTAGCGAACAGACGTATCTATTCGGTCTATACAGCATCGCGCGCGACAGGTCGGGTTACGAGATCCTTGCGGAAGATGCTCATTGAGGCCGGCGTCGTCGACGAGCGGCCCGACCTCAGGGATCACGAACTGCTGTTCCCTGCTGATGAATCGACCGAGGCCTTCCTTGCTAAGGCTGCGAATTGCCTTTCTTTGAAGGCAACCCAAGCCTACCTCGGCATCACCAGAACGCACGTCGTTTCATTTCTTGCACATGGTCTGATCCGACCATTCCAGCGGCCGACGCCGGACATCAGTTCGTTCTCGTTCGAACGAGGCCACATTGAGGAGCTTCGTCAAGCCATACTTTCAAAGGCGAACTACCGCGAACGGTCGAATCAGGAAGGCAGTTGGATCGACGTAATGCAAGCCTCCCGCAGAGCGAACTGCTCTCTGGCCGAAGTCATGCAACTGATATTGGACGGCCGCCTGTTGGATGTTCGGAGACCACCCGGAGAAGGAGGGCTTCTCGCCGTCGAAGTCGATCCCGTCGAAGTAAAAAATCTTGTTCGAAGAGACGCGCTCCCCGGACTTACAAAGAGTTGCCTGGAGCGGCGACTCGGGATCTCCGACAAGACCGGTACGAAACTCTTGGCGACTGGTGTTCTGCCGACTGTTGACGCCCGTCATCCTGTCAAAAGACAGTTGATAAAAGTCGTACCATATCATGCTCTCGAAGCGTTCGAGCGCGAGTATATTTTGTTGACGGCTCTAGCGCGTCAGCTCTGCATAGCTCCTCGAACATTGAGGCTCGGGATTCAGCGAACGAACATTGCTCCAAAATTCACGCGAGAAAAAAACGGTAGCGATATCTATAAGAGAGTTGATATCGAAAGTTTAAAAGGGATTGAAATCAACTTTCGAAGAAATCGTCCGACTAGAAGGTTAGATAAATACGGAGATAAATCTATAATATTTTAAAGTTATAGTATGCCTGCCAAAAACCCGCGGCTTCGGCCGCGGGTTTTTTATTGCCTTGATCCGGCCTGATAGAGCAGGATGAGGCCGGCCGCGCTCCTACGTTCCAAACTTTCGTATCTACAAGGATTGATCCTCATGACGCATCTGGGGTGAGAGCGCGGAAAAAGCCGAGGTTTGTTAGGTACTTAGAAAAACAAGCGAACGAACTCCGCTTCCGCTCACACTTGAGCGGAGACTGATTATGCGCGATTGGCCGGTAAAGCGTCTCTCAAGAAGTGAGATTTGGCGCGATAGCCTTGATCTTAGAAGGTCAACAGGCATTCACGGCCAATCGCAAATAGACTTCCTCGATTTGCTTCGCAATCGGCTTCCAAAGCTCGGAGGCCGCTTCTCCAAACTTGAGGTTGTTGTTCAAGAAGATGATCAGTTGCATGGATTGCCGGCGTTAACCCGGTATGTTCGCGGGGGAACGATACGCGTATTTGTTACAAAGACCACCGAAAGAGATGCTGTTCTTGGAATAAACGGAGGGCAAGAAATTCTTGAGCATGAGCTAGGTCACGTTCGGTATCACGAAGGAGAACCGAAAGCTTATTTAGCTGGCGATTTTTAGCCTCTTAGTTATATCGATAGTTCTGAAGAATCAGCAGAATGGCAGGCTGATGAGTCTTATATTTCTATGGCCGCGCCTGAATTCTTAATTAAAGAAAATCAAGATCCCGTTCGTCTTTCTACGTTGTGCAATACCACGCTCGCTTTCGCGGAACGCGCTATTTCTTATTTTAAGGAAAGCATTTCATCGCGCGAGATTCATCCGGCATACACAGCCTTCAAGCGCGACTTACGGGCAGTAGAAGGTAATTATGTCAAGAGTCTTCCCCCTGACGCAGAGGCGCTTTGGTCCATTCTGACGCCAATGCCAGGGAAGGACGCCTTCGATTATAAGTTATGCCCCAAAGGGTTTCAGATCGCACGCGATGAATATCTAAAGATGACGCCGTGCGGCTGGCATATCAGAAATGGCATCGTAGAGGCATATTTTAACGTCGCGTAACGTATGGACTTCACGGTTTCGGGTATTTTGTGTAGCTACTAGGTACGCAAAGCCATTCCGCCGACTGTATAATCGCAATCTCATCGCGCGAGCCGGTATCCTCCTCGCTCGCGGATGCTCCGGTGATCTGGACTCGGGTGGGCGCGCGCCCGGCGCCGTTGTCCGCGCCCCGGCGCCGGGCCTCACGGCGCCGTCCGCAGCCGCTCCAGCAGGGCGACGTCGGCATAGCCGTCCGGGCGGAGGCCGGTCGCGGCCTGGTAGGCGCGGATCGCGGCCCGCGTCTTCGGACCGATCCGGCCGTCGACGACGCCGACCGTGTGGCCGTGCGCGTCCAGGCGGGTTTGCAGGTCGCGGCGCTCGGCTTCGGTCAGGGCACGGTCGCCGCGGGGCCAGTCGCGGGCTGAAGGCGGCTTGCCCGCGCAGGCGGTCCGACAGGTGCGCGACGGTGAGCGCGTAGGACAGCGACGTGTTGTAGCGCAGGATCGCCGAGAAGTTCGGCCGCAGCAGGAAGGCCGGACCGCCCGCGCCCGCGGGGACGACGAGGGTCGCTTGCGCGGCGCCATCCCCCTCGCGCTGGGGGACGGGCGTCACGCCGACCGCACGCCAACCGTCGAGGCTGCGCGCGGTGGTCTCGTCCGCCAGCGCGTAGTCAAAGCGCTCTCCCAGCGCCGCCTCGCTGCCCCAGGCTTCGCCGCGGCGCCAGCCCATGGCGACGAGGTAGTTCGCCGTCGAAGCGAGGGCGTCGGGAACCGACCAGAGGTCGCGTCGGCCGTCGCCGTCGAAATCCACGGCGTGGGCGCGGTAGACGCTCGGCATGAACTGGGTATGGCCCATGGCGCCGGCCCACGAGCCGGTCAGGCGCGCGGGCGGCACGTCCCCTTGCGCGAGGATGCGAAGAGCCTCGATGAGCTCGTCGCGCCAGTAGCCCGGTCGGCCGGGATCGCCGCAGGCCAGCGTCGCGAGCGATTGCACCACCGGACGGACGATCGCGGCGTCGTCGAGGACCTTGCCGTAGCCCGACTCGACGCCCCAGAAGGCCACGAGGGTGAAGCGATCGACGCCGGTGCGCTGCTCGATCGCCTCGAGGATCGTGGCCCATTCCCCGAGCTTGCGCTGCCCCTCGGCGATGGTCGCCTCGGTGATCGTGGCGTCGAGGTAGGCCCAGATCGGCTTGACGAACTCGGCCTGGCCGCGGGTCGCCGCCAGCACGTCCGGGTTGGACGCCAAGCCGGCGAGCTGCCCGTCCGCCAAGGCTCGCGGCACCCCGCTTGCCTGCGCGTCGGCGGCGATCCTGCCCAGGCAGTCGGCCCAGGACGATGCCTCCGGAGGTGTCTCCGAAGATGCCGGGCCGGCCGTCGCCGGAGCCGTTACCAAGACCAGCGGGAGGGTAGCAGCGCGGAGCAAGCGGGCGAGGCGCATCATCGGTTCTCGGCGGCGGGACGGCGATCGCATTGCCGGAGGAAGCCCATGGGCCCTATGTCGGTTCTCGATCCCGCTCAAGGCGCGTGTGCGGTCGCGCCCCGGCGCACCCGTCACGGTTCACCACGGCTCTCGTCCCCGCACCACGCTTGGACCCCTCGACCGATGTCGAACCCTGTCACGTCGACCGTCCGTGCCGCCGCCGAGGGCCTCGTCGCGCTGGTGGCGGCCGGCAACCGGCTGCGCCTGCCGGGGACGGAGCACCCGTTCGTGGTCGGCGTCCACGCGCCGATGCGCGCGGAGCTGACGCTGCGGGACCTGCCGGTGACCGGGACGATCCCGCCGGGGCTCGACGGGCGCTACCTCAAGATGGGCGCCAACCCGGCTCGCCCGACGACGCGCGGCCACGACTGGTTCCTGGGCGACGGCATGGTGCACGGCCTCCGCATCGCGGGCGGCAAGGCCCTGTGGTACCGCAACCGCTGGATCGGCTCGCGGACGGCCTCGGCGGCGCTCGGCCGACCCGCCGCCCCCGGACCGCGCCGAGGCGACGACACCGTCAACACCAACGTCGTCGAGATCGGCGGCCGCGCCTTCGCCCTGGTCGAGGCCGGCAGCTATCCGGTCGCGCTGTCCGACGACTTGGAGACGCAAGCCTACGATCCGTTCGAGGGGACGCTCTCCGGCTCCTTCACCGGGCATCCGCACCGCGACCCGGAGACCGGGGAGACGCATGCGATCGCCTACGACGGCCGGGTCTGGGACAGCGTGCGCCACGTCGTCCTCTCGCCCGCCGGCCGCGTCGTGCGCGACCTGCCGATCCCGGTCGAGCACGGCCCCTGCATCCACGACTGCGCGATCACGACGCGCTTCGCGGTGGTGCTGGACCTGCCCCTCACCTTCTCGATGCGGGCGGTGGTGGCAGGCCACCGCTTCCCGTTCCGCTGGAACCCTGCCCACCGCGCCCGCCTCGGCCTGCTCCCCCGGCACGGGACGGCCGCCGACATCACGTGGTGCCCGCTCGATCCGTGCTTCGTGTTCCACGTCGGCAACGCCTACGACGAGGCGGACGGGCGGGTGGTCCTCGACGTCGTCGCCTACGACAGCGTGTTCGCCTCGGCCGCGGGCGGTCTCGACAAGCCGGGCCGGCTGGAGCGCTGGACCGTCGACCCCGCCACGGCGCGGGTCGACCGGCGGGTGGTCGATCCGGCGGCGCAGGAATTTCCGAGGATCGACGAGCGCCGCTTCGGGCGACCGCACCGCTACGTCTACGCGGTCTCGGTCCCCGCCGACGGCAACACGCAGCTCGAAGGCGCGACGCAGATCTACAAGCACGACCTGACGACGGGGGCGCGTCGCGTGCACGAGTTCGGCGCCGGCAGCGTGCCGGGGGAGTTCGTGTTCGTGCCGGCGGCCCCTGAGGCCGGCGAGGACGAGGGATGGCTGGTCGGACTCGTCGTCGACACCGCAAGCGACACGACCGACTTCGTCGTCCTTGATGCGCGCGCCTTCGAGGCGCAGCCCGTCGCCGCAATCCACCTCGGGCACCGGATCCCGCCGGGCTTCCACGGCAACTGGTTTGCCGCGCGCGACCCGGCCTGAACGGCTTGCCCCGTCACGCCGTCTTGCTCTCCACGACGTGCCCTCTACGGCTTGCCGACCAGGGGGCAGCCGCCTTCCCCGAGCGGGCGAAAGGCCTTGTCGGCCGGGATCGTGTCGAGGAGCTTGTAGAGGTCCCACGCCCCCTTCGACTCCGAGGGCGCCTTCACCTCGAACAGGTACATCGGGTGCACCTTGCGGCCGTCCGCCCGGATAGTCCCCTTGCCGAACAGCGGGTCGTCCGTCGGGTTGGCCTTCATCCAGGCCATCGTCGCCTGCGGATCGGTGGATTTCGTCGCGGCCACGGCCTTCAAGTAATGCGACAACCCGGCATAGACGCCTGCGTGGTTCATGGTCGGCATGGCGTCGCCGTTGCGCTTGTAGAAGCGTTCGGAGAAGGCCCGCGTCCCCGTGGCCTGCCTCCTGAAAAGTGGTCCTCCCTGAGGTATGGCTTCAAGCCATGTGGAGGATATTTTCATGGGACGGAAGAAGCATACGGCTGAAGAGATCGTCGCCAAGCTGCGTCAGGTCGATGTCTT
>NZ_VRVF01000105.1:0-11473 GCF_008040045.1 Methylobacterium sp. WL8
CCCCCCCCCCCCCCCCCCCCCCCCCCCCCCCCCTTTTTTTTTTTTATTTATCGGGCCACCACTTATTTTTAAATTTTTTGGTTGGTGGTCTGGTTCTTTTTTTTATATTATACTGGGGGGGGGCCGGCGGCGATCATGAGCGGGCGCCCGCCGAGGGCGCCCGCGACCTCAGCGGTTGGCGAGATGGGCGACGAGACGCTCGGCGGCGGGGCCCGAGGAGGCCGGGTTCTGGCCGGTGACGAGCAGGCCGTCCGCCACGACGAAGGGTCCCCAGTCGGCGCCCTTGGCGTAGAGGCCGCCGTTCCGCACGAGCTCGTCCTCGACCAGGAACGGCACCACCTCCGTGAGGCCGACGGCCTCCTCCTCGGTGTTGGTGAAGCCCGTGACCTTGCGGCCGTCGACCAGTGGCTTCCCGTCAGGCGCCTTGGCGTGGCGCAGGACGCCGGGGGCGTGGCAGACCAGGGCCACGGGCTTGCCGGCCGCCAGCGTCGTCTCGATCAGCTTGATCGAGGCCGGGTCCTCGGCGAGGTCCCACAGGGGCCCGTGGCCGCCGGGGTAGAACACCGCGTCGAAGCTTTCGTGGCTGACGGCGTCGAGGCGGCCGGTCTCGTCCAGCACCGCCATGGCCGCCGCGTCGGCTTCGAAGCGGCGCGTCGTGTCGGTCTGGAAGTCCGGCTCGGCGCTCTTCGGGTCGAGGGGCGGGCGGCCGCCCTGGGGCGAGACCACCACCACCTCCGCGCCGGCATCCTTGAACACGTAGTAGGGGGCCGCGAACTCCTC
Organism: Methylobacterium sp. WL8; assembly: GCF_008040045.1. NCBI lineage: Bacteria > Pseudomonadati > Pseudomonadota > Alphaproteobacteria > Hyphomicrobiales > Methylobacteriaceae > Methylobacterium > Methylobacterium sp. WL8. The sequence continues at coordinate 781 of NZ_VRVF01000105.1, forward strand.
CAGCCAGAAGCCGGTCTTCCGGCCGGTGTCGCCGAGGCGGTCGTGCGAGGTCAGCACCATCAGGATCTTCATGGTCGTTCTCCGAGGTTTTCGCTTGGGGAGGGAAAAGGTTTGGGGGTCGGGCCGTTCGCCGGGTCCGCGCGGGGCGGCGACTTGGGGAAGGCGGGCGGATTTTAGCGCGCCTTCACGGGGCGTTCGGCGGCCGGATCGCGCGCCGGCGCAGCTGGCGCGGGGCGGAGTTCCGGGTTCGCGCCGCGGACCTCCTCGAACCGGACCATGCGGACCGCGCCGATGGTCTCCAGGATGATCCGCTCCTGCGCGGTCGCGGCCCGCGGGGTGAGGAGCGCCATCAGCCCGACGGCGAGGGTGGCGGCGACGATCGTCTTCGTGGGGTGGGGCATCGGATGTCTCCGTCTGGCTGCTGGCTCCCCGCCGGCCCGGGGACGATGGCTCGTTTTCGTTTTGAGTAGACCGGTCGTCTCAAACTTCGGCGTAAAAGGATACTGTCTCGGGATCGTTGGAACGCGGGTGGGTTCAGTGCGGCGCGAGGCCGAGGAGGCGGCGGGTCGTCCCGATGGCGGCCTCGAACGGGGCGTCGGTCCGGACGATCTTGGCCATCAGGCTCGCACCGAGCCAGACGTGGTACAGGTCTTCGGCGGTCGTCTGCGGCTCGCCCTGGACCGTGAGCGACCCTTCCGCCACGCCCGCCGCGATGGCGTGCGACAGCCGTTCGATGATCCCCGCGGTGCCGCCCTTGAGGGCGAGGCGCATGGCCTCGGACAGGTCCGAGACTTCCGCCGCAAGCTTCACCGCGAGGCACTTGCGCTGGTAGTCGATGCTCCCCTGCGTCGCCTGCCACTTGCGCCAGTAGTTCATCAGGCGCTCGGCCTGGTTCAGGCCCGGTTCGGCGAGCGTCGCGTCGAGGTCGGCGAGGTAGGCTTCGAAGTAGTCCGCCAAGAGGGCCTCGCCAAAGGCCTCCTTGGAGCCGAAGTAGTGGTAGAACGATCCCTTCGGCACGCCGGCCGTGGTCAGGATCTCGTTGAGGCCGACCCCGGAGAACCCCTTCGCGCCGACGAGGCCGTAGGCGGTGTTGAGGATCTCTTGGCGGGTGTCGGTGTGTGCGGCGTCGCGTGGCATGACGGCGAGATAGATCGAATTAGACCGGTCGTCTAGAGGCAGCTTTCATTTTTTTGGCAAAGGGCTTGCGAAGGGCTCGGCAGGCGGCCTCGCAGGCGCCGCCCGCCTCGGTCGAAACCCGGCCGTGCGGCTCGCCGCTACCGCTTTCCGAGTGTCGCCGTCGGCCATTCGACGATCCGGTCCGGGAGTTCGTCGTCGGTGAACTCCTCCTCGTTGCCGGCCATCCGGCCGCGGATCGAGATGCCGGCGTCGTGGACGCTGTTGCGCGAGCCCGAGATCAGGTGGTGCCAGTCGTACAGCGGCTCGCCGTCGCGGATCAGGCGGTAGGCGCAGGTGGGCGGCAGCCACGGGATCGTGCGCACCGCCTCGGGGGTGAGCCGGACGCAATCCGGCACCCGGACCTGGCGCTTGGCGTAGTCGCGGCAGCGGCAGGCATGGCCGTCGAGCAGGGTGCAGCCGACGTCGGTGTGGTGGACCTCGCCGGTATCGTCGTCCTCGAGCTTCAAGAGGCAGCACCGGCCGCAGCCGTCGCACAGGCTCTCCCACTCGGCCGGCGTCATCGCTTCGAGGGTCTTCTCCCGCCAGAACGGCAGGGCGGCGCCCGCGGGGGCGGGCTTGGGGTTCCCCATCGGGAACACCTCTCACGTGACAGGGGCTGAAGCGCCCCCTGTGCCGCAAGGCGGGCGCGGGTGCAACCCGGCCGCGACCCGGCCACCGGGGCGCCCCAATCCGCCATCAAGGTTGACGCCACCTTTCCCCGGCGCCCGCCGGACCCATCGCCGCGCAGGCCGCGTTCCATCTCGCGAAAGGCCCCGCGGCTTGGTAGAGAGGGACACGGTCCCCTCGTCCGCGGGTCCGTCGAGGCGTCTCAAGGAGCCGGAACCCCGTCGTGCGCCTGCCGAACGTCTCCCGCCTCCTCACCCGCATCAAGCACGCGTCGCTGGCCTTCGACGCCTGGGTCAACGCGGGCCTGTACGACAGCGGCGTCTCCGGCGGCGCGGTCTACGGCCGCTTCCAGGAGCGGATGAAGGTCTTCGCCTTCCGCGGCTGGAAGCGGGTGGCCCTCGACCTGACGAGCGAGGGCGTGACCCTCGGCACGGGGGCTGCGATCCTGATGCTCGCGCTGGCGCAGCCGGCCTTCAACCTCACCAGCGACAACTGGCTCAAGGCCCAGGACCTCGCGGTCACCTTCCTCGACCGCTACGGCACCGAGGTCGGGCGGCGCGGGATCAAGCACGACGACTCGCTCAAGCTCGACGAATTCCCCGACATCATGATCAAGGCCCTGGTCTCGACCGAGGACCGGCGCTTCTACGAGCATTGGGGCATCGACCCGATCGGCACGCTGCGCGCGCTCGTCAACAACTCGCGCGGCGGCGGCAGCACCCAGGGCGGCTCCTCGATCACCCAGCAGCTCGCCAAGAACCTGTTCCTCACCAACGAGCGCTCGCTGGAGCGCAAGGTGAACGAGGCGTTCCTGGCCCTGTGGCTCGAGAGCCACCTGACGAAGAACGAGATCCTCAAGCTCTACCTCGACCGCGCCTACATGGGCGGCGGCACCTTCGGCGCGGTGGCGGCGGCGGATTACTATTTCGGCAAGCCGCTCAAGGACATCAGCCTGGCCGAGGCCGCGATGCTGGCCGGCCTGTTCAAGGCGCCGAGCAAGTACGCGCCGAGCGTCAACCTGCCGGCGGCCCGCGCGCGCGCCGTCGACGTGCTGCACAACATGGTCGAGGCCGGGTTCGTCACCGAAGGGCAGATCCAGACGGCTTTGCGCAACCCGGCGACGCCGGTGACGCGCACCCGCGACATCACCGCCGACTACTATCTCGACTGGGCCTTCGGCGAGATCAAGGCCATGGCGGATGCGGGCAAGTTCAAGACCGACCGGGTGCTGACGGTGAAGACGCCGCTCGACCTCGGCATCCAGAAGCGCGCCGACCAGGTGGTGGCCGACATCCTGCGCAAGTCCGGCGAGGCCTACGACGTCGACGAGGCGGCGATGGTGATCCTCGATCCCGACGGGGCGCTGCGCGCCATGGTCGGCGGCGCCGACTACGGCGAGAGCCAGTTCAACCGCGCCACCGACGCGCTGCGCCAGCCCGGCTCGTCGTTCAAGCCCTACGTCTACGCGGCGGCGCTGAACTCCGGCCTGTTCCGGCCCGACACGGTGGTGGTCGACAGCCCCGTCTGCCTCGGCAACTGGTGCCCGCAGAATTACGGCCGCTCCTATTCAGGGCGCCAGCCGATGTGGCTCGCGGTGGCGAAATCGATCAACACCATCCCGATCAAGGTCTCGATCGCCATCGGCAAGGGCCTCGGGATCAAGGGCGACTTCCAGGCCGCGAAGGCGGGGCGCGCCAAGATCATCGACACGGCCCACCGCATGGGCATCACCACGCCGCTGGTCGACTCGGTGTCGCTGCCGATCGGCTCGGCCGAGGTCACGGTGATCGACCAGGCCGCCGCCTACGCGGTGTTCGCCAACGGCGGGCGCAAGGCCAAGCCCTACGCGGCGTCCGAGGTGAAGAATTCGAGCGGCGAGGTGATCTACCGCCACGACGACGAGAAGCCCGAGCAAGTGCTCTCGACCCAGGTCGTCGCCGACATGAACTACATGCTGAACAAGGTGGTCGAGGAGGGCACCGGCCGCCGCGCGCAGCTGGAAGGCATGAAGGTCGCGGGCAAGTCCGGCACCACGAACGCCTACCGCGACGCGTGGTTCGTCGGCTACACCGGCAACTACGTCGCCGCGGTCTGGTTCGGCAACGACGACCACACCTCGACCAACAAGATGACCGGCGGCTCGCTGCCCGCCACCGCCTGGCACGACGTGCTGGAGGTCGCCCACCAGGGCATCGAGCTGAAACCGCTGCCGGGGCTCAAGGCCCCGAACGCCGCCGCCGCCCAGGCCGCCGCCTCGACCCCCACCGACCCGGCCGCCACGAGCTACGGCAAGCTCTCGCGCCGCAGCTTCGAGGTGATCGGCGGCCTGAACGGCCTGTTCCGCACCGTCGAGCGGGCGCGGCCCGAGGCCGGCGAGGCCAAGCCGGCCTCGGAGCCGCGCCCGGGTGCGAGCCTGGCGCCCGCCGTCACGACCCGCGACGTCGCCGAAGGCACCCGCTCCGTCGGCGGCCGCCTCGAGACCCGGTGACGGCGATGGTGGCGGGAACCGAACCGGCCGCACATGCGGCCGAGGGGACGCGGCGCACGCCCCGGGCGCGGGCCGGCCAGGCCGCCGGGTTCGTCTCCGGCGCCTCGCCGGCGGCGCTCGCCCTCTACGCCCTGGCGCTCGGCGCCGGGCTCGGGCTCGCCAGCGCCGACTGGGCGACGCGGGGCGGCTACCCGTTCGGCGGCGTCGCCGTGGGGGCCTGGACCGCGTGGCCGCGCGCCGGCTCGACCGCGGCCGACCCCTACACCCGCGCCGTCAACGCCCGCCGGGGCGAGGTGCCGCTCGCGGTCGGCGAGGGGCTGCTGCTGACGGCCGCGGTCGACGATTCGGGCCGGGCGCTCGACGCGACCTGCACCTACCGCGTCGCCGGCATCACCCCGCCCGCCCGCGCCTGGACCCTGACGGCGGCCGGCCGCGGCGCACCCGAGCCCGGCCGCCCGGGCTTACGCGAGGGCTTCACCTCCACCGAGATCCTGCGCGAGGCCGACGGGCGCTTCGCCATCGTCGTCGGCTCGGAGGTCGAGCCCGGCAACTGGCTGCCGAGCCCGCGCGCCAGCGGCCCGATCCGCCTGGCGCTGCGCCTCTACGACACCCCCGTGGCCGCCAGCGCCGGGACCCTCGACCGCGACGCGGTGCCGGCGATCACCCGGATGGGATGCGCCTCGTGAACCTGCGCGTCGTTTACGCCACCGCCTGCGGGCTGGCGCTCGCCGGGATCGTCCACGTGGCGACGGTGTTCGCGATTCCGGCCCTGTCGGAGACCGACGCCCTCACCCGCGCCCGCTCCAGCGAGAGCCTGGAGCACCCGCAGCGGGTCTACACCCTGGCGACCCACGGCGAGCCGGCCCCGGCCGAGGCGTGGCTGCCGATCCCCGACCCGTCCGTGGCGGTCGGCGTCTGCGCCTACGACCTGGAGGACGGCCCGATGCGGGTTTCGGCCCGGACCGGCGCGATGATGCTGTCGCTGGCGGTGCACGGCCGCAAGGGCGCCTTCTACGCGGTCACCGACCAGGCCGCGGTGCGCGGCGCCCTCGACCTCGTGGTGCTGACCCGGGCGCAGTACGACGCGGCCCTGGCCAACGACGACGAGAACGAGCCGAGCCGCGACGTGCGCATCGTCGCCCCGGGCGACCAGGGCTTCGTCGTCGTCCGCGTCATCGCAGGCCTGCCGAGCCAGCGGGCCGCGGCCAACGACGCGGTGCAGGCGGTCTCCTGCACCACCGACAGCCCGGACGAGCCGGACCCCGAGCCCGCGCCGGCCAACCCACCGCCGACCAACCCGCCGCCGGCCGGCCGCGCCAAGCCGAACGGCTGACGCGGCCTTCGGCTCACGCCGCCCTGCGCCGCCTGACGAAGGTGGCCTGCCGCTCCGCCTCGGACCGGTTCACCGCGGCGCGGACCTGCAGCAGGTCCTTGCGCGTGACGAGGCCGACCAGCGTGCCGCTCTCCGCATCGGTGACCGGCAGGCGCCCCTGCCCCGTCGTCAGCATCAGGTCGAGGGCGTGCGCGGTGACGTCGCCCGGGTGGACGACGGCCAGCGACGCGTCGGAGACCCGCTCACCAAGGCGCTCGGAACCGTCGCCGCCATCCGTCCGCCACAGCAGCGCGTCGCCGCGGGTGACGAGGCCGACGGGGCGGTTCTCGCCGTCCACCACCGGGTAGGCGTGGTGGCGTCCCGCCTCCATCGCCGCCACCGCCTTGGCGACGGGCATGTCGGCCCCGAGGGTGTCGACCGACGCGACCATGATCTCGGCGACGCGGGTGAACTCGTAGGGGTCGATGCCGTACTCGCGGGTGACGTGCTGGCCGCGCCGGGCGATCTTCCCCGTCAGGATCGAGCGCTTGAGCAGCAGCACCGTCACGGCGTAGGCCGCGGCCGAGGCCGCCAGCAGCGCGGGCAACGCGTGCACGTCGCCGGTGAGCTCGACGGCGAACAGCGTGCCGGTGAGCGGCGCCCGCATGGTGCCGCCGAGCATCGCCGCCATGCCGAGGAGCGCCCAGAATCCCGGGTCGCCCGGCAGGGCCGACCCGGCGAGCCAGCCCATCGCCCCGCCGAGGATCAGCAGCGGCGCGAGTACGCCGCCGGAGGTGCCCGAGGACAGCGCCACGAGCCAGATCGCGGCCTTCACGACCAGGATCAGCAGCACGGCCGTCAGCACCATGTGGCCGCCGAGCAGGTCGGCGATGACGTCGTAGCCCACGCCGAGCGCCCGCGGCTCGACCAGCCCGCCGAGGCCGACCGCGAGGCCGCCCAGCGCCGGCCACCACATCCAGTGGATCGGCAGGCGCTCGAACGCGTCCTCGAGGGCGTAGAGCAGCGTCGTCAGCACGCCCGAGAGCAGCCCCGCGGCGAGGCCGACGCCGACGCAGGCCGCCAAGCCCCACCACGGCAGTGCCGGGTCGGCGGCGAAGGGGAACAGCGGCCCGGCCCCGAACAGGCTCGGCCGCAGCATCGTGGCGGTGACGGCGGCGGCGGCCACCGGGATGAAGCTGCGCGGGCGCCACTCGAACAGCAGCAGCTCCACCGCGAGCAGCACGGCGGCGACCGGCGTGCCGAAGATCGCGGTCATGCCGGCGGCCGCGCCCGCGACGAGGAGCGTCTTCCGCTCGGCGGCGCTCAGGTGGAAGAACTGCGCGAACAGCGAGCCGATCGCCCCGCCGGTCATGATGATCGGCCCCTCGGCACCGAACGGGCCGCCGGTGCCGATCGAGATAGCCGACGAGACCGGCTTCAGCACCGCGACCTTCGGCGACATCCGGCTGCCGCCGATCAGGATCGCCTCGATCGCCTCCGGGATGCCGTGGCCGCGGATCTTCTCCGAGCCCAACCGCGCCATCAGGCCGATCGCGAGGCCGCCGAGCGGGGGCACGCAGACCATCCAGAGCGAGGGCGTGGCCCCGGCCAGCGAGGTCGCCCCGACATCGATCCGGCCGAACCAGACGAGGTTCGTCACGAAGGCGACGAGGGCGAGCAGGCCCCAGGCCGCGACCGTGCCGCCGAGGCCGACCACGACCGCCATGGCGCACAGCACGAAGAGGCGTCGGTCGGTGCGGAAATCACCCAGAACGCGACGCCCGGCGGGCGGGGCTGCCTTCGAGACCGGCATGCGGCTGAACCTCCTGTAGGATGCGGTACGGCCCCATATATATATCGTAACCCGATATATTGAACCCCACGCTTGGAGGTGGACGATGGATTCGGATGCCGGCTCGGTCCTCTCGCGTGAGGCCTACGCCGCGATCGCGCGCTTCCGCCTGGAGCTGCGGCGTTTCCTCGCCTTCAGCGAGGCGGCGGCCGGCAAGGTCGGCCTGCCGGCCCAGCAGCATCAGGCGCTGCTGGCGATCGCAGGCCACGACGGGCCGCCGACGGTCGGATTCGTGGCCGAGCAGCTGTTGATCGCGCCGCAGACCGCGGCCGAGCTCGTCGCGCGAATGGTGGACAAGGGCTTCCTGACCAAGGCGGCGGAGGCGCGCGACCGCCGGCGGATGGCGCTGTCGCTGACCCCGAAGGCGATGGCGGTGCTGCAGCAGCTGACGACGGCCCACCTCGCGGAGCTGCAGACCCTGGAGCCGGCCCTCGCCACCGCCCTGGCCACGGCGCTGGACCGCGTGCACGGCCGCTCCGACGCGGGGTGATGATGGTGCGGAGCGGAGACCGTTTGAGCAGCCCCGCGGTACGGCCCCGAATGGATCGTTCGAGGCGAAGGCGCGCCCCCCTCTCCCGTCCGGGAGAGCATTGGGGTGAGGGGTGCGGCCTCTCCGGAGAAACCTGGCCCCTCACCCTGTCCCTCTCCCGGACGGGAGAGAGGACCCGCGCCTCAACGGCTCGTCTGTGAAATCAACCAGTCCCTGGACCCGCGGTCAGCCCGCCTGGACGGCGTCGAGCGCCTGGGCGAGGTCGGCCAGGAGGTCGTCCTCCGCCTCGAGGCCGATCGACAGGCGGAGCAGGCCGCCGGTGATGCCGGCGATGGCGCGGGCCTCGGGGTCCATGGCGGCGTGGGTCATGGTCTCGGCGTGCGAGATCAGGCTCTCGACCCCGCCGAGCGATTCGGCGAGCGTGAACACCTGGACCCGGCCCACGACCTGGCGGACCGCCTCGCGGCCGCCGACGAGTTCGAAGCTCAGCATGGCGCCGAAGCCGCTCTGCTGGGCCTGGGCCAGCGCATGGCCCGGGTGGCTGGCGAGGCCGGGATAGTACACCGCGGCGACGGCCGGGTGCCCGGCGAGGAACGCGGCCAGGCGCCCGGCGGTCCGCTGCTGCTGCTCGACCCGCACGAACAGGGTGCGCACGCCCCGCAGCGTCAGGTACGCGTCGAACGGCGAGCCGGTGACGCCGATGGTGTTGGCCCAGGCGGCGAGCTCGTCGCCGACGGTGGCGTCCGCCGCGACCACCGCGCCGCCGACGACGTCGGAATGGCCGTTGAGGAACTTGGTCGTGGCATGCACGACGAGGTCGGCGCCGAGCGACAGGGGCCGCTGCAGGGCCGGCGACAGGAAGGTGTTGTCGACCACCGAGAGCGCGCCGGCCGCCCGGGCGAGCCCGGTGACGCGGCGGATGTCCACGACGCGCATCAGCGGGTTGCTCGGCGTCTCGATCAGCACGACCTTGGGCTTCCTCGCGAAGGCCGCCTCCAGGGCCGCCGGGTCGGTCTGGTCGACGAAGGCCACCGCGTAGTGCCCGCGCGCCGCGCGGAGGCTGAGCAGGCGGTGCGTGCCGCCGTAGCAATCGTGCGGGGCGACCAGGAGGTCGCCCGGCCGCAGGCTCGACAGGGCGAGGTCGAGGGCCGCCATGCCGCTCGACACCACCACCGCGCGGGCGCCGCCCTCGAGCTTGGCGAGGGTGTCTGCGAGCTGGTCGCGCGTCGGGTTGCCCAGCCGCGAGTAGTCGTAAGGCCCCGGCTTCTCGAAGGCCGGGAACTTGTACGTCGTCGAGAGATGGATCGGGGCGATGACGGCGCCGTAGGACGTGTCCGCGGCCACGCCGTTGGTGGCGGCGATCGTGCGGGGATCTCTGGGTTCGGTCATCGCGTCTGGTCCTCCCGGGAATCGGTTCGCGGTGCGATCCGAAGGCCCCGCCGAAGCGTTCTTTATAGAGGACGAAACGGCCTTACAACAAAACGATGCAAAGATCCGCTCAGGCTCATACCAAACCTCGCTGAGCTCGGCTCATCGGGGTTCGGGCCCCCGCGACTGCGGGGCGGCGGGAGTCCGTCGGACCTCATGGGTCTTGACCCGTGAGACTGGGTATTAATCCTTCACGACCAACGGCCGCACCGGCGGACCCGAGGCGGCGATGCCCCCGCGCGGCGGCATCGCCTCGGGCAACGCCATGTCCTCGCCCGGAACGAGGCCGCAGCGGAAGGCGGCCTCGGGCGGAAGCAGCGGATCGAGGAGCGTGCGGCGGGCGGCCAACCCGGCGACGCCGCGCTCCGCCCCCACGGCTTCGGGGCCCGGCACCGCGACGACGAGGTGCTCCAGCGCGTAGCGGTAGCGCGCCGTGCGCTCGGCGGTCTCCAGCCGGACCCAGGCGATGAGGCAGCGGTTCTCGGCGACCCGCATCGCGGCGTTGCGCACGTCGTCGTCGTCGAGCGCCTTGGCGAAGGGAAGGCTGCGCAGGCGCAGGGCGTCGGCGTCGATCACCCGCGCGGCGATCGCGACGAAGGGCGGGATCAACCGGGCGTCGGCGACCGCGTCCTCGGACAGGCGGCGGTAGCGCGAGACCGGCGAGCGCGCGGGCTCGGCCACCAGCCCGTCATGGTAGGCGGCCACGTCCCCCGGCCGCCAGGAGGGCGGCAGCACGCGGGCGCGGGTGAGGTTGGCGAGCACGTCGATGAACGCGGCCTGGGGCGCCGCCGGCATCAGGAAGCGCCAGGCGCGGGCGCGCAGGGTCTGCTCGTCGTCGGTCAGCGGGAAGGCGGAGGCCGGCTCGCCGCGCTCGCGGGCCGCCAGCGTGCCGGTGGTCTCGACCAGCGCGTTCCAGGCGCCGGCCTTCGGGCGGCCGAAATCGCCCTGCTGCGCGCAGGCCGCCAGGAGCGCGGTGAGGAACGCGGAGGTGACCGCGCAGGTCGCGACCGGGCTCGTGCGGCGCCGGGCGCCCGGGATCGGAACCGGCACGCGCCGGGCCTGGCTCGGCATGGACCGCCTCGTTCGGGTGTCGGTGTGAGGACTGGGCGTTGAGACGCGGACCCGGCGGATCGCCCGCCGGAGGCCGGATCAGGAGGCGAGGCGCTCGTAGCGCACGCCGAGGAACAGCAGGATCTCGCCGCGGCGCTCGCCGGCCTCGGGGCGGCGGCGGGACCGGGCGGAGGCCGCGAACGGCACGACGCGGCCGAGCGGTGCGCGCTGGGGACCCTCCGGCGTCGGCGTGTCGGAGCGGAGCGCGGC
>NZ_VRVF01000106.1:0-11239 GCF_008040045.1 Methylobacterium sp. WL8
AAGAATAATTGACCCAGGATTTATAGTTATATTGTCTGAAATTTGCACTAATCCAAGCACCAGAACACGAGGTTCGATGATAACATTGTTGCCAATCACCGGCAATCCCGGCCCACCTCCAATATCTCTTTCAGGCGCTTTTAAAAGGCCCCCAACACCCACCTGCATTCCAATATATGCGTTGCAGCCGATTGCTCCCGAGATAACCACTCCAATTGGGTGAGGCAAAAATAGCCCACGACCGATTTTGCTCGATGGTGGTAAGTCAGCCTTGGTCCAAATATTATTAAATATCCAAATTCCCCAGCCAATAAATTTAAAACCACATTCGTGGGCCAGTCGAGCTAAGCGATAGAGAACAATTGCATGGTAACCGCGGTGAAGTTGAGGTAGAGATATCCCACGTCGTTTCCAGTGCTCTTTATCAGCTCTCAGACCATCTCTCATCTGCGACCAACTTAAGACCCATTTGCTTGACATTTATGTTTTCTTTCTAGTAAGCGGCCATATCACTATTGCAAAAAATTAATTCCTCGAAAAATGTAAGCTTATCTGATAGTACGATTTGGCTTATGTTTGATATACAAGGCGCTATTCGCTTGCCCACAAATGGGAATACGCGGAAGGATCATCTAGATTAGCATAATGAAGCCTTCAGGAACTCCCTGACCTTTGCTTGTTTAACGAATTATTTATATTTGCTCGTTTTGAGGAGTATTGCTGTCATAATGTGATTGACGATGCGGACCTTCACACCGATCGCTTCGGTCTCACCAGAGATAGTAATGAGCAAAATATTCTCGTACAAATGAACGGTCAGTCTAAGCAATCATCGCTGCAGGGCGCGGTTTTAGATGTAGGTACCTGGAACTTCAGCACCAAAGCCGCCGTTGATTCTGATCCGAGTGAAGGCCACCACATACATCTGGTAGCCGTCGGGAGCCGATAGGCAATACCTTTCGGCTGTCTACTTCGTAAGCCGCCGTCACTTGCAATCTCCAAGGCCGATTGAGAGGCGCTATAAGAACCTACGCGGCATGCCTGGACCTCGGCTCACATGTCGGCGCGGCGAGTAACCAGCGCCATTACCCACGGGTTGAACCCCGTACTCAGTAATGCGCGCGGCATCCGATTGACGTAGGCGCGTGCCGCCGTACGCGCGAAGGCCGGAACCCGCGAGAAGTCGAGAAACCCGCCGATGCTGCGAGCCTCCATCGCGTAGGGCAGGCCCTCAAGGTAGCGATGAACGTCCGGGTATGCCCAGAGAAAATTTTCCCCCCAGGTCCGGTGAACCGTCGCGCCGAGCCGGCGCGCGAGCCAGCGCTCCCAGGAGGTCGCCTGGCTGTCGGGACCGTGGGCCACGTCGATCGGAAAGGCGCGGTTGGGGCCGCCGATCAGCATCCGCCCACCCGGCGAGAGGACGCGGAAGATCTCCCGCAGCCACTGCCGGCGGACAGCGTGCCAGTCGGGACGGCGGTGGGCGTGGCCGTCGGTCGTGCCGACGTGCTCGATGGCGCCGAAGGTGAAAGCGAAGTCGATGCTGCCGTCGAGGAAAGGGAGCTCGAACGCGTCCGGATCGACCAAATAGAACCGGTCGGCACTCCGGCCGGCCGAGGACCAGCGGCGCGTCAGCCCGGGCAGGTCGATGCCGTAGCTCTCGTAGCCCTCCGTTTCCAGAGCCACCGCCATGCCACCCATGCCGCAGCCTACGTCTAGGATGGTCCGGACCGGAGCTTCTTGTACGATCGGCAAGACGAAGGCCCGGGCCTTGGCCGCCTGGAAGTCGTTCTGCGCGTCGACGTAGGCTTCGTCACAGGTCTCGTCCCGTGTCCAAGCGCGTGGTAGGAGACCGCGATAGCCATCGAGTGTCGTGATGGGTGATCTCAGCATTGTGTTAGGCTCTTTCAGATCGTTCATATAGCCGGGACCAACAGTGAAACTGGACCAGATCGACATCCACACCGCCGGACCCATGGTTGAGCAAAAAAGCAGTGAGGTGCGATCATTGCTATTTCTGATTGTATTAAATCGGTCCATGCAACTGCGTAGAATACGCAGACTCGGATTTCGATCGCCCCCCCCCCGCCTGCCCCAAAGAAGTGGTCTTCCCTGACTTATGCGTTCCAGCCATGGGGAGGCTCTTGTCAGTAAACGTGTGGGTGCTTTCGCTCGGCCTCGCGCTGCTGGCGCAGGACTTGTCCGATCTGAATGTGCCGCTTAAAAAGTCCGCCCGCTGGATCGAGGCGACTCGTGCCGACCTCGTCGCATGGTGGCGCCGTCAGAAGCGGTAGGTAACGTTGCCCTTCGCCCCGTGGTCCTGCGCGCGGCTACCGACTTGCCCGGCATAGGATAGGCCGACGGTCATGGTAGGCAGAACGACCCAGCTGAGACCGGCCTCCATCACCACCGCGCTGCGATCGACCGGCGCGCCGCGGGTCAGCGCCGAGACGCCACCGGTGTTGAAGGCCAGAAGTGCGGTTGGCGTCACGTCGCCGAAGGCGCCGCGATAGCCGACGAGCCCGCGCAGCAGGATCGGCAAGCCGCCGATGAAGCCGTCGATCCGCGCCTCTGCCCGTACGCCCGCCGTGGCGGTCGTCACGGTGGTGTCGCGCGCCGCGCCGGCCAGTGCCGCCGCGCCGCCCAATTCCGAGAAGGCGTCCTGGCCGACGCGGATCATTGCGCCGCCGACGAAGGGCTCCAGCGTTAGGCCGGCGAGATCCATGCGGTAGCCGACCTCCCCAAACGCCTGCGCGACGCTGCCGCCGTAGGCGGCGTGAGTGTTGTCGCGGAAGCCGGCGAAGGCGACGTCGCGCCGGGTCTCGGTGTCGCTGACGCCGTAGAGGCCACCGATCCTTAGATCGAACGCGCCCAGCCCGATCCCGGCATAGACCGACCCGAACCCGGTCTGGACGTTGCCACGCGACAGTCGCAGCGGCACGTCGAGCGCGGTGTCGGTGTAGCCGGCTGCTGCGCCGACGCGGATCATGTCGCTCGCCGCCACGTCGCCGCCGACAACGAGGCCCGCGGTGTTGCGCCCGAGGGCGGCCGCGTTGCCGTCCGAGGCAGTGCGGCCGAAGCTGCCGAAGCCCTGGCCCCAAAGGCCGACGACCCGCTGGTCGAGGCTGCCGGGTCCGAGGCCGGTGCCGCATTCGGGCACAGAGTTCAGCGGTACCCTGGCGACCGGCGCGCGCTCGGCCGGCAGGCCGGAACCGGCCGGCGTGCAGGTGAGCCCGGCGCCGTCTGCCCAGCGCATCCTGTCGAGGATCGCCTCGCGCACCAATCCGCCGGCCTCGACGAGGGCGGTAACCGCGCTGGCGTGGACCTCGCCCGAAAGCGCGTCGAAGGCCTGTCGGGCCTGAGCGGTGGAGAGTGGGCCAACCGCGTCGTAGACGGCGTTGCCGGTGCCGAGCGATTGCGCGCGTCGTCCGGCGGCGACGCCGTTGAAGGTCGCGCCGGCGGTGTCGAAGCCGAGGTCGTTGCGGGCCAGATGGAGCTGCACGGCATCGTCCGCATAAGTCAGCGACGGCGTCAGGAAGGCGAAGTTCGCGGTCACGCCGGCGAACCGCCCCTGCACGCCGCCCGCGGCGTCGAGGATCGTGTAGGTGGTGTTTGCGCGGTAGGTGCCGGCCTGCGCCTGTACGTCGACGAGACCGCCGCGCAACGTCGCGATGCCGCCCGCCACGATCCGGTCGCTGTGGCCGGCGGCGTCCGCCTTCACCTGGTAGGTCGAGGCTGCCTCGAACAGGACGTTGCCGTTGGCCAACAGCGTACCAATCGCATCGTAGCCGGGAGCCACGCGGCCACCACCTCGGATGCTGAGGCCGCCGAGCGTGCCGGTTCCCTCGATGATCGCGCCAGAGGCGACGGAAACGTCGGCCGCGCCGAGGTTGCCGCCGACCCGCAAGCGCCCCTCCGCCACCGTCACGCTGCCGGCGAGTGGGCTGTTGCCGGAGAGATCGAGCCGCCCGGCGCCGGCCTTCACCAGCGCGCCGGTACCGTCGATGGTGCCGGAGAACAGCGTATCGCCGCCATTCGAGCCCACGGTGAAGGTGGCGCCGCCGAGTGAAACCCGGCCGTCGCCGTTGAGCGCGGCGACGCTCTGGTTGGTGCCGGCGAGGTCGAGGCTTCCAGCCCCGGCGACGATCAGTGTCGTGCCCGCGGGGAGAGCGCCGGCGATCCCGGAGCGCAGGATCCCGTTGGTGACCGTGGTGGCGCCGGAATAGTTGTTCGCTTGGGTGAGAAGCACGGTGCCATCGCCGCTTTTGGCTAGAGAGCCGGACCCCGACAAGACCGCATCGACGGTACCGGCCTGGAGCCCGTAGATTGTGCCGCGCAGGGTGCCGTTGCGGATGGTACCGGCGGTGAGCACCACTGGGCCGGCGCTCGCGCTGGTACCGCCGAGGTCGAGCGTTCCGCCGCCGACCACGAGGGCGGCGTCCGCAGCGCCGAGGCGTCCAGTCGAGGTCAGTTGCAGCGTTCCGCCGTCGACGCGGGTGCCGCCTGAGTAAGTGTTGGCGCCCGACAGCGTCACCGTGCCAGCGCCGGACTTCACGAGCGGGCCGGGTCCGGTCAGCGCGGCATCAATACTGCCGGATTGCACGTCGTAGACCGAGCCGCGCAGCGTCCCGTCGGCAATGGTGCCGCCGGTGAGCCGGACCAATCCGACGTTTTGCGTCGTGCCGCCGAGGTCGAGTCGTCCGCCCGAGACCACCAGCGCTGCGTCGGGCACACCGAGCGTCCCGGCCCCCGTCGTCGACAGCGTCCCGGCAGTGAGGCTGGTGCCGCCGGCATCAGTATTGGCGGCCGAGAGCGTGACGCTGCCCGTGCCAGCCTTCGAAAGGCCACCAGAGCCGCCGACCGAGCTCGCCAGAGTCACGTCGTCCGGCCCGTCGCAGGCCAGACCTGTCGTGGTCGCCGCGCAGGCGGCGTGCGCCGGACCCACCGGCACCGTCATCGCCGCCATGCCAAGTATCAGCGGCAGCAAGGCGGTCGTCGCGAGTAGGCGGCTTCGCGGCGGGCAGGAACTGGCGTGCGACATGCGGCCATCCGAGGGCGCGAAGAGACGGTCCGGCGGCCGAGCGGCCACCAGCCGAGTGCCGAGCGTGACGGCACGACGACGCGGTGAAGACGGATTCCAAGTGGCGGCGAAACAATTAACGCGGCCTCAACCACGTTGAAAAAATACAATCGCGGGTTGTTTTTCTCGATCGACATCGGTGCCCCCCTTGGCAAGCCGCGTGTAAGTGCCTGACCGATCAAGGTCCGTGGCGAGGTTGAGCGGCTAAGGTGGCAACGAACCCTACAAGGCGCTGAAACCTGACCTGGACCTGCAATGTGGACCCCAGGCCAACGCGGCAGATGCATGGCCGTTCGGGCCTATGCGATAAAATGATCTGACGGACGCCGAGCGGACCGTAATCACGATCTTAATTCTAAAACCGACGCCGTGTAAAAATCTTCCAGTTCATACTATACGAAACATCCTGAGATTCAAATTCCACAATCTGCGTAGGAACATTGCTTGGCGGCTGACCGTATTGGATCCTTAAACACCCCGAACAGATGTGACCCGACGGCAGATGAAAGATTGCTTGCGGAGCGCGCCGACAACTGTCGGCACGGCTGACAAGGTCGATAGCTGCCGTCCCTCATCGTGGGTAAAACAATCGTTTTATTGGCACATGACCATTTCGACTACGACGGCAGGATCAGAGCGGTAAGGCCTGACCCCTATCGATACCGGCAAGCCTCCGTCGCAATCGGTTTCTAACGCCGCAGCCGGCGGACAGGGCAGGATTTCCGCGCTGTTTTAGGCGAGAACGAGACGGAAGCCGCCGGGCATGGCCACTTCGTGAGCGCACAGCGCGTCGCGGGCGAGCATCGCTGTGGCCCGTTTCATCGCGACCTCGTCAGAGCTCAACTCGACGCCGATCTAGAACCGCGTTTGCGAACCGGCTCGATCGCGCGCTTGCAACAAATGGCAACACGTCAGCCCCACGGCGGACGGATACCGTGCAAGACACTCTGAAAAATTATCGGAAGTTCCATGCGCGGTCTGCATCCCCCGCATCCAAAGAATCAGCAGTGTTTACGCAAATCCGATCATAAATTCGTATTTTCAAATGCCTCATCCCGTTGTAGCGAGCAGACAGAAACGCAATGCTTTACTTCATTACAACCATTGGTTGTATATATCTATGGACTTTTCATCCCATGATCGATAAATCACTACTCGTCTCATCTTCTGAAACGAATGCCGATGATCCCCGTATCGGCACGGTCTTCGGGCCGGGGCGGACAAGCGTTGCCGGGAGCGTGACAGTAAAGCGGATCACCTGCGTACATCAAGGCTTCGAGCTCTACGGCTCAGACCGGTGCTTCGTCGAAACGGTACAGACCATCCGTGCGGCCTATCCGGCTGCACAGATCGACGTGGTGCTGCCACGCTCAGGCCCGATCTTGGCGGCGCTGGAGGCGATCGACTGCAACATCATGATCGAACCGCTTTGGATCCTCCGGCGTAAAAACCTAATCCGGCTTGCCACGGTCGGCATGATGGCGCTGCCCTTCGCGGTGGCTCGGGCCTTGCGCCGGATCCGTGCGAGCGACCTCGTCTATATCAACACCACGGTGGTGGCCGACTACCTTCTCGCCACCCGGCTCCTGCCGGGTCGTAGCGTCGTGCATGTCCACGAGATACCGGAGGGGGCGGTGCTATCGGTGTTGCGGGGGCTGATCCGTTGGAGTGGGGCCAACGTGGTCTTCAACTCGCGCGCCACGGAAGCCGCCTACGCGATGCCGGCCTCGGTCATGTCACGGGTCGTCTACAACGGGATCACCGGGCCGACGCTGCCGAACCAGCAGGATTATGACGGCTCGCGTCCGCTACGCCTGCTGATGCTCGGGCGGATCAGTCGGATCAAGGGGCAGGACGTATTGGTCGAGGCGCTGGCTTCCCTGCCTGCTGCCGTGCGTGAAAAGATCGAGCTGCGCATCGTCGGTAGCGCCTTCGAGGACACGGCGCGCGAGGCAGCGCTGGCCGCCCGCATCGCCGAGGCTGGCCTCTCCGAGCAGGTCAGTATGCAGCCCTTCGTCACCGACCCGAGCGACCTCTACCGCTGGGCCGACGTGGTGGCGCAGCCCTCGCAGATGCCTGAATCGCTTGGCCGTGTGGCGATCGAGGCGATGTCTTACGGCATGCCGGCGCTTGTCACGAACCTTGGAGGCCTGAAAGAAGTGGTGACCGACGGCGCAACGGGGTGGGTCGTTCCGGCTGGGTCGCCGACGCCGCTCGCAAAGACCCTGGCAAAGATCGTCACCGATCCGTCCACCTGGCACGACTTTGGTGCTGCGGCACGCGCACGCTATGAGAGCGTGTTCTCGGCACCCTCGGCCGCCAAGGGGATCAGCGCCATGCTGCGGCTCACCCTTCACGGATCGCGGCAGGGCCCCGCCGGAGCGGCGAACAAGGTGTCGATGCACAAGTCCGTTTAATCCCGCACGATCCAGAGTCGGTCCGTTCCTACGGGTGCATTTTGACATCAATCGCGGCGGCAGGTGCTGTCGAAGCCATTCATAGACGTGCGCGACGACCCGTTGACGAGACAACGCTGAATAGTCCGTTAGTCACCGCCGCTTCCGCTGCCATCACCGCGACCGCTGCCATCACCTGAGCTACCACCCGCGTGTCCATGCCCGGAACCATCCGGCGATGTGTGTAGGGCGGTGACAAAACCATTCACTGGAGCGTCGGCGCCGTGCTGATGCGGGCGGGGTAAAAGCCGGCCAGTTTGAGAGGCTTCTCTTTCGGGAGGGGCCCAGGATGTTTGCCGTGGAAGTCTACGCGGCCGTTCGGCAGTTCGTTTTCATCGACGGCCACTCTCGTCGTGAGGCAGCTCGGGTATTCGGGCTCAATCGCGAGACGATTGCCAAGATGTGCCGGTTCTCACTGCCACCGGGCTACACGCGCTCGAAGCCGATCGAGAAGCCGAAGCTGGGGCCGCTGCTGCCGGTGATCGATGCGATCCTGGAGGCGGACCGGATCGCACCCGTCAAGCAGCGTCACACGGCCAAGCGGATCTTCGAGCGTCTGCGCGACGAGCACGGCTACGCTGGCGGCTACACGGTGGTGAAGGATCACGTCCGGATCGCACGCGCGAGTGGGCGGGAGACCTTCGTGCCGTTGGCGCACCCGCCGGGTCATGCCCAGGTCGACTTTGGCGAAGCGATCGCCACCATCGGCGGCGTACGCCGGAAGATCCACTTCTTCTGCATGGACCTGCCGCATTCCGACGCCTGCTTCGTGAAGGCGTATCCGCGGGAGACCACCGAGGCGTTCCTCGACGGGCATGTCGCTGCCATCGAGTTCTTCGACGGCGTGCCGCTGTCGATCCTCTACGACAACACCAAGATCGCGGTCACCAAGATCTGCGGCGGAGGCCAGCGCGAACGTACCCGTGCCTTCACCGAGCTGGTGAGCCACTACCTGTTCCGGGACCGCTTCGGGCGTCCGGGCAAGGGCAACGACAAGGGCAAGGTCGAAGGCCTGGTCAAGTACGCCCGGTCCAACTTTATGACCCTGGCCCCGGTGGCGGCGTCCTTCGAGGCGCTGAACGCGGATCTGGAGCGACGCTGCCGGACCCGGCAGGATGAGCGGGCCGGACAGCATGCCGAGAGCATCGGCACGCGACTGGTCGCCGATCGTGCCGTTCTGCGTTCCTTGCCGGCGGTCCCGCTGGAGCCCTGCGAGAAGCGGGCTGGGCGCGTCTCCTCGACCGCGCTGGTTCGCTACCGCTGCAACGACTACTCGGTGCCGACCGCCTACGGCTTCCGGGACGTGCTGGTGAAGGGCTTCGTCGAGGAGGTCGTAATCCTATGCGGCAGCATCGAGATCGCCTGGCATGAGCGCAGCTACGGCACGGGCGTGTTCGTGTCCGATCCGCTGCATTACCTCGCGCTGATCGAGACCAAACCGAACGCTCTCGACCAGGCGGCCGCGCTCCAGGGCTGGGATCCGCCCGAAGCGTTCCAGCACCTGCGCCACCTCCTGGAGGCGCGCATGGGGAACGGCGGCAAGCGCGAGTTCATTCAGGTGCTGCGCCTGATGGAGGCGATGCCGAAGGACGTCGTGGCCTCGGCCGTCACCGACGCGATCCGGCTCGGGGCGATCGGCTTCGACGCGGTCAAGCTGATCGCACTGGCCCGGCTCGAACGACGACCGCCCCGGCTCGACCTGGCGGCCTATCCGCATCTGCCCAGGACCATGGTGAGGACGACCGTGGCCGCCGACTACGCCGTGCTGGTGCCGGAGGTGGCGGCATGAGTGCGGCACGTGACGAGACGATGTCGGGCGGCGGCACCGGCGGCACGCCGGGGATCCTGCTCGCCCACCACCTCAAGCAGCTGAAGCTACCCACAGTGCTGCGCGAGTACGACAAGGTCGCCCGGGAATGCGCCCAGGGCGGCATCGACCACCCGCGCTACCTGCTCCGGCTGGTCGAGCTGGAACTGATCGATCGCGAACGGCGCATGGTCGAACGCCGGATCCGGTCGGCACGCTTCCCAGCGGTAAAGAGCCTCGACACCTTCGACTTCACCGTGATCCCGAGCCTGAACAAGATGCTCGTGCTGGAGCTGGCGCGCTGCGGCTACATTCTCGGCCGAGAGAACGTGATCGCACTTGGCAACTCCGGCACCGGCAAGACCCACATCGCCTTGGCGCTCGGCTTGGCGGCCTGCCAGAAGGGCTTCTCGGTCGCGTTCACCACCGCGGCCTCTCTGGTCAACCAACTTCTGGAGGCACGCGACGAGCGCCGTCTGCTTCGGCTGCAGCGCGAACTGGCTTCGGTGAAGCTGCTGATCGTCGACGAACTCGGCTACGTGCCGCTCTCGCCGACGGGGGCCGAGTTGCTGTTCGAGGTCTTCTCCCAGCGCTACGAGCGCGGCTCCACCGTGGTGACTTCGAACCTGCCGTTCGAGGATTGGGCCTCGGTCCTGGGCTCGGAGCGGCTCACCGGCGCGCTGCTCGACAGGCTGACCCACCACGTCAGCATCCTGAGCCTGAACGGCGACAGCTACCGCCTCAAATCCTCCCGCAGCCGGCGCGGCCGAGCCGACGGCAGGGCGGAGCAAAACCAGGCCACCACCGATCCCCACGATCCCGAGACGGGCGAGATCCTACCAGCTTGAGCCTCATGGTCGGCGACGAACGATGAAGGGGTCCGATCGGGCCTCTTCATCGTTCCAGCGGCCGGCCGCCACCGGCCTGGTTTTACTCCGCCACAGCGGCCTGGAATTGGTCCGCCCTTTACATCCAAAGCGTCATGAAGACAGCGAAGCTGAAGATGAAGACTTCGAGGGCATGATTCTGGTCCATCCACGAACCTCATCGGCTGTGTCCGGGGCGGAGAGCATACGCACTATCGCTGAGCCAAAGCCAGCAGCCTCTACCGCTTCAATGACATGCACGATCAAGGGGCAACATCTCGGCCAAGGGCGATCGGATTTACCACCTGCCGGGCACGAACTCCTACACGCGCACCGTAATTGATGAGAAGGCCAGTGAACGCATGTTCTGCACCAAGGATGAGGCGAAGGCGACTTGGTAGCGAGCGCCACAATTATACCCGGCAGCAAAACTAAAAGGCTTATGTCAAGACGAAACTTAAACAAATTATGCAAAGTACGAATATGCTAGTGCCGTCGGGACAGCGATTGTACTTATAATGGACAATGCCATAAGAGAGACAACGACATCTCCGTGCGTTTTTGGCTTATCTTTTAGTATGTAATCAGCCGGCACTGACAACATCAAGAATGGCAATGAACATATGACAAAGACCGCGCACAATGCGTAGTACGGGATCACCGCCACAATTAGCAGCGGGACCGAGAGATCAAGCCGTTTCGTTCCGCTCAACGTCGAGGACATGTAGGACACGGAGCCGATCCTTGTTCCACGTGAAATGCAATCAGAGATAGAATTGCACTTATTACCACAACCGCAATGGCAAGCCGCCGCGTTCGCGCGTCGGAGAATACGCAGGCTCGTGATTGATCCGCGGCGCCGGTTCCAGGAAGTCCGCTCAAAAACGCCCCTGAGCGAATCCGGTGGGTCGTGTCCCTAGGCGTGGTGTAGCTTGGTGAGGGCCACCACGATCACCGGCTTGGGCCGGGACGATCAGGCTGCGAGGGTGGGCAGGCTGACGAGGGGATCATCGCCGATCGGGGCGATGCTTTC
>NZ_VRVF01000107.1:0-11128 GCF_008040045.1 Methylobacterium sp. WL8
GCTCGATGGGGGCCATGGCTACGCCTCGCCCTCGGGCGGGAACGTCGCATCCCATTCCGCGCGGGTGATCCCGGTCTTGATGAACTCGCGGTCCCAGGGCGGCAGGTGTCGGAAGACCCGCTGAATGGGCTCGCCGCCCATCCAGGCCGCAAGCTGTTCGCAGGTGACGGGCAGGTCGAGCGTGTTGGTCTCGCCCGAGATCATGGATTGGCGCGTGATCCGCATCAGCGGGCCTCGCTCAGTTCGGCAGCCACGAGGCGCCAGCGGTGGGCCAGACCGAGCGCCCAGGCATGAGCCTCGCGCTGGTCGGCCTCGCCGGCCGCGATGCGGAGCCGGTAGGAGGCCGCGAGGCGCAGGCAGATCGCGTGATCCTGCCGGGCGTGCAGCAGGCGGACGGCGGGGGAGCGGATGAGGTTGGGGGCCATCGGTCCGGCCCTCAGTGCGTCGAGGGCGCGGCGTCGGCCGGCAGCAGCCGGGCCATCGCTTCGGCAACCGCCGTCATCGCGTCAGAGAGATCCCAGACCTCGATGGCGTAGCGGCCGACGATGCCTGCAACGCCGTCGCGGCCGTAGGCCCTGAGGTCGGCAACGTAGGCCGTGAACACCCGCAGGCCGGCAAGGGTGCCAATCGAAGTCGCGACGAGCGTGGATGTAGCCGCCTCGTAGACCTCGGCCGCCTCGCGCATCTCCTCGCGGGCGATCCAGCGGCCCTTCCGCTTCTTGGCCTGATAGTAGACCTCGGCCTCGTAGACGTGGAGCGCTTCGCGGTGCGCCTCGATGGCCGCGAACACGGGGTCGGCCGACATGGCGGGCGCGACAGTGGCGTGGGGGATGGCGAGCATGGCGGCCCCCTCAGTGCGCGCGGACGAGGCGGGAAGACTTGGCGGCGGCCCAGGCGCCCTTGAGGGCGTATGACATGCACACGCCCCAGGCGTCGCCGGTCACTTCCATGCGGGCCTGAGCGGCGCGGGTGGCAGCGCGCATGATGGCGGAGCGGTCGAACGTGCCGTCACGGCGGGTGAGCGGGGTAACGGTGCGGGAGAAGTGCTTGGCGCTCTCGGTGCAGACGTTCACGGCGGCCTTCGCGCGAGTGAAGGCGCGGCGGGCGTCGGCGGTCAGGCGGGCGTCAGGGGCGCGGGCGATGTGCGTGTGGGGGATGAGGTTGGCGTAACGCATCGGGGCAACTTCCTGAGAACAACCTTGCATCTGAGACACAAGATAGAACCTGGGAATGCACCTTGTCAACAAGCTTGTGCCTCAGATATAACCTTGAGGCTGAAAAACTTTGGAGCGCCCTTGTCCGCCCATCTCTCCCCCCGGCTTTGCCGTGCCGGCCGATCCTTCCTCGGCTGGGAACAGGCAGACCTAGCCGAGGCATCCGGCGTGTCGAAATCGACAGTCGGAGCCTTTGAGCGGCGCGAGGAAACCGCGCGTCTAACCACCATGAACAACCGCGCTTTGGTCGAAGCCTTCGAGCGCGCCGGCCTCGAATTCATCGCCGAGAACGGGGGAGGGGCCGGCATCCGGTTCCGGGAGCGGAAGGCACCTGGCGCGTGACGGTCGTTGCACACCCGCAGCCGGGCACCATCGTCCGCGTCGATCTATCCGAGGGGTTCAGGCCGCCTGAGATGGGCAAGCGGCGTCCAGCCGTTATCCTTTCGCCACCGATCCGCGGACGGTCGTTCATGTGCACGGTCGTTCCCCTGAGCACATCGGAGCCGAGGAAGATGCTCGCGCACCACATGGAGATCACCTTGGACCCGCCCCTGCCGGCGCCCTACGACACGCCGACCATGTGGTTGAAAGGCGATATCGTCCTCACCGTCGCCTTCCACCGGTTGCGGCTTCTGTTCGACAGATGGGACGGGGGACAGCGCGTCTACGATGTGCGGGTGCTGGATGCTGTCACATTCGAGCGCGTCAAAGAATGTGTCCGGGTAGGGCTTGGTCTCACTTGACCCCCGATGGGGTCCAGATCCATATACCTCCTGTCGCCGGTAGCCCCGGCAATTAAGTCCCGCTCGTCGGGCCGCTGCGGACGGTGATCGCAAACCACCGTAGTGTCAGAGAGCCCCGTCCTTGTGGCGGGGCTTTCGCTTTTCTGGGTCAGATCGGCCGCCGCTAGGTTCTTTCTCAAGTTGAGAAAGAACCTCTGCCTCCCTTGGGGTTCAGCCGCCTTCCATCCGATCCGTCAGCGCCCGCGCAGCGATCTGCGCAACCGCGACGCCATCCTCGGGGGATAGGCGGTTCGTGTTTCTCCGCCGCTCGGGTTCGGCGCAGGTGTAGACGTAG
Organism: Methylobacterium sp. WL8; assembly: GCF_008040045.1. Classification (NCBI taxonomy): domain Bacteria; kingdom Pseudomonadati; phylum Pseudomonadota; class Alphaproteobacteria; order Hyphomicrobiales; family Methylobacteriaceae; genus Methylobacterium; species Methylobacterium sp. WL8. The sequence continues at coordinate 2,292 of NZ_VRVF01000107.1, forward strand.
AATGCCCTGACGCCGGCAGCATCAACGACGGACACCGACTCCTCGGCGACCTCAATGCGCAGCGGCAGGACTAGTCCAAAGGTACTCACGGCACCCGCAGAACGTGCCAGTAGATCGCGGCGCCCGTCAGAGCGAACGCAATCCCGAACGTCGTCGTAACCGGCTCGGGGTAGCCACTGAAGGCCGCATGAAGCAGGCCGCCTCCGATCGCCACCAAAAGAACCGAGACAGGCCAAAGGGCCGCTCGGCCAATCCTCGCCCACATCGCTAGCCCTCTACCGTGCTTCAGGGTTCACCCGCTCCCGCATCTCCTTGCCGGGCTTGAAGACAAGCGCGCCCTTGGCTGGGACCGAGACCTTTGCTCCGGTCTTTGGATTGCGCCCAGGTCGCGCCTGCCGCTCTTTTACCGAGAACGATCCGAACCCGCGGATCTCAACCCGATCGCCTGCGACCAGCGCGTCCGAGATCCGACCCAGGATGGCATCGACCACCGCCTGGCAGTCCTTCTCGTAGAGATGCAGGTTCTGGGCAGCGAGGCGTAGGACGAGGTCGGACCGGATCATCGGCGAGTGAATGAGGCAGGGAACGCCGGGCGACAACTGCGAAGCGCTCATACGACGGTGACAGGCGCGTCCGGCCCCGGGGTCAGAAGGATGACCGCCAGGCGGTTAGATATCGAAAAGCTGCCCGAGCATGTCCGCCCGCTGTTGGCGCGGCGCGATGATGACGCTCTCGTAGTCAGGATCTCGCGGGCTATCGAGCATGATCCCTCGTCCCCGGCCGTGGCCCCGCCCGCGGCGCAGATAGTGGCGCATAGCGTGGGAGTTCGGGTGGATGCCCTTTGGCTGGATCTCCATGTCCTGCCTGGGGTCGGGCGGGCGCAGGCGCCAATCCGAGAATGCGTTGCGTATGCCGTTGCGTCGGATTGGCGTTGCGTACTCGGCTGCCATCTCAGAGGTGATGACCTCGAACTGCGGACCAGTCTCCCAAGCACGTTCGATGTCATCCCACTCGGCATCACGGGCGCCCTGGTATTGCCCGTCCGGGAGAACCACTGGGCGCTCCCGGTTTTCTGGTGGATGGCCCTCAAACATACCGGCCCTGAGGCTTCGAGCGAGGCTGTCCGCGCTGAACCCTTTCCAGACGCGGAACTCGGTTTCGGCGACGACCTCCCCTTCGGTCAGCCCCATGAGATTGAAGTCTGCGATCTCCTTCATCTTGTGGAAATGGCCGTACTTAAGGATGGCTTTATCCCGCAACGTCTCAAACGTTAGACCGTTGGCGTATCGATTTATCTCCTTCAGGCAGCGGTTCATGCGCTCCGAAAACGCATTGGTGTACGGGTGCTTCCAATAATTTAGGATTTCCGTTTGCCAGTCGTTCCAAGTGGTGCCACGTATTTTTAGGAAATGAGTATCTACGGACTGAAAAGCTTTGTCGTTGAGCTTATCAGCCCAATCTCTAAGTGCGTACTTAGCTTCCTTCTGGGAATTATATGCGTAGATGGTTTGAAATTCTTCTTTCAGGCGGTGTGCGCGCCTGATTTGCGGACTGTGGTCCTTAATTTCTTCGAGGAGGCGAAGGCGCTTCTGGCTGAGAGAGGATTGATTGGTGACGAGGACTTTCATGTCCTGGTTCAATGCCGCTTGAAGGTCCCGCGGCAGGCGGTGCGTGAATGCACTGCGCACCTTATCGACCGCCTTGGTGATGTGCTGGATGACGTGGAACCGATCCACCACAACATCCGCTTGGGGAAAGATGTCGTGAGCGATTGAGCGGAATTTTGCGCTCATGTCCTGCACCCACACCTGCACGCTCCCATGATAGCTGTGCTTGGCGAAACAAGCCTCAATATCCGGGCGCGTATCGTTCGTGATGTCGATGATCCTCCGTCCCTTAAGGTCAGAGCATACAAACCGCACCTCGCCGAGCAACTTCGTTTCATCGACCGCTATAACTCTGGGGAGGTCAGCCTGATAATTATCCATCATCGCCGCGCGATATTCGTGGAATATCGTTTCCACCAGGTCGGGCTTAATGGAGTTTAGGCTTGCGACTTCAGCGAACGGACGCTTGAGCGACCCCACAGCAAGGTCTCTGTGGAACCGTTTCGTGATACGATGTCCTTCGTGAATGTCGGGAAGATACTCTAAGAACGTCATGTTGCAGCGGCGGCACCGATACCGAACTCGGTTGATCCTCAGAACCGTAGGCGCATTTTCGATGCGCCGATCCTTCACGGTTAGCGGCCGGCGTCCGTGGCGGACGATGTCGGCAAGATCATCCGGGCATAGATGCCCGTTAAGGTTCGGGATTGGGTCCACGCTCTCGCAATGGATGAGAAACTGCAGCGGCTTTGGGAGCATCGGGCCACCGAAATGCTTTTCCTGCTTCTCCCGGACACCCCTCGCGCGTCGCGTCTCGACGTTTTTTTCGAATGGACCATCGATCCATTCTTCATGGGTGGCGACGAGGCGACCCAGTTCCTGCCAGCCCCGAGGCATTGCCCACCGCCCTAGCGCCCCCCTGTTGGGCGACCAGGCCGACATTGAAGGATGCTGCTTGCCGCCCCGTTACGGCGTCTCGCGTCCCCTCATCCACCACTTATCCGGGAGCGGCCAGTGGTAGCGACACCTGCCCTGAGATGGGGTCCGTCAGGGCGTTTTTGGGTGTCACCGCCGGGTGGTCGGCCGCCTTGCCAAGCCTTCGTTCGATCACACCCGGTTGCTTATGGCGCTTGAGGTGGTGGTTCAGCGCCTCAACGATCATGGCCTCGATGCTCGTGCTCTGCTTGGCAGCGAGAGCCCGTAGAGCCTCCCAACCCGCCCGGTCGATCTGGGCGTGGATCTGCTTCACGTCTTTCGGGCCAGGGTCGTCGGTGCCTGCCTTTTTCCCGCTTGGCTTCTTCGGGTTTGGCTTCTTCGGGCTTGGCACTGTGGAGGCTCCAGGATGCGACCCGCTCTCCATAAGCCCTAAGCGTTGACTTAACCGTGCCGCCCGGCCGACATGCCATGTCTGGCCTATGCTCGCCTTTTGGCGAGTCGTGAGCCGGCAGAGACAAGGGATCAAGGCCGCGAGAAAGACCTAAGCTCAAAACGCCAACGGCCCCACTCCCTGGCAGGAATGAGGCCGTCGAAATCGATGAGGTCCGGGGACCCCTGAACTGTTCCCCAGACATCATAGCTCCCGCCGGGAGTCAATCGGGATCGTTTCCCGAGACGATGGCGCTTTGCCTTTTGCTGGGGACAGCTATCGCTGTGCCCCCTGCTTTGACGCGGCCCAAGCAGGGCTGTGAGTGATGTTTCATGCGACTATGGCGGCCGCGATCGACGGCGCGCGGACGCTTGCGCAGATGGACGAGTTATCGCGCCAGGTGTGGCAGGGGCATGGGTCCGGCGCCTTGGGCGACACGGAGGCCCAGGCGCTCGCCGAACGCCTCCACGGGCGCCGCAGCGCGATCCGAGAGGGCATCCGGCCCGTTGGCATCCCCGCCGGCCGTGCGAGCCTGTTCCCACCTCGGCGGGCAACCGTCTCGGCTGATCGATCAGCCTCGCGAGACCGCCGCCGTCTCCTGGCCTGCTCTGGCCCGATGCCGCCAGCCCTCGCCAGCAGGTTCACGACAGGCCAGCTCGCGGTACTGCGCATCGTTGCCGACGAGGTGACCACGAAAGGTGTTTGCGGGCTCTGCATCGACGCGATCGCAGCGCGCGCTGGCGTTTGCCGACGGCTGGCCCAGGCCGCGATCCGTCTCGCCGAGGGCGACGGCCTGCTGACGATCCAGGAGCGCCGGCATCAGGGACGGAAGAACGAACCGAACCTGCTGCGCATCATCAGCCGAGAGTGGCAGGCATGGATGCGACGCGGACGCCGCCTCTCGGCCCAGGGGGGTGGGTGCAAACCGATGCACCCCACGGATAAGGGGGTGTTAAGTTCGGGGAAAACAGAACCAGCGGCACCGTCGAAGAAGCTGCCGGAACGGCAGGGTCGCTCTCACACCAGCGGCTTCCGAACAGCGACGCGGGCGGCGAGACCGGTGCGAGCCATGCGGTAGCCGCAGGTGGGTGTTCGGCATGCCGGACGCGGTGACGATGAGGTCGAGATGAGCGACGAGACGGCAGCGGTGATCCTGGCGCTCGCGACCGAGAACGCGGATCTGCGCGCGGCGCTCGCCGAGGCGCAGGACCTGCTTATCGAGACCGCCGTCGATGCCGGCGAGATGCATGCCCGGCTTGAGGAGGTGCAGCGGGAGTTGACCGTGGCGCGCGCAGACCGCGACGCCTGGATGATCCGTGCGAGGCGGCAAGCATCATGACTGACCCCTACGCCTACCCGCCGCGGGGCCTCGACTCAGTCAGTTGCAGGCAAGGCATCGTCAGCGGCGTCTTTCGGCGCCGAACTTGGGTCAACGGACCCACAGACCAGCCTAACGCCAGCGAAGTCGCCCCGCTGCCACGCACGCTGCATCGGGAAAGGCAACTCCAGACCAGAGATAGTGAGGTCAAAGCGTTCGGGCAGAACATGGCGCCGGGCAACGGCGAGCTTTGCGCCTGTTGGTGACAGATCTCGAACCACGCAGTGGATGCTCTCACCGTCGGGCAATGCGATGTGAGCTAGCCGCATAGTCGTGCGCCGGTCGCCACCTGCCCGTTTCTCAGGGGGATTTACCTGAGGAGTGACGCTTATCGCAGGCATCAATAGGGTGCTGTCCAAAAATCAGGACACTCACTTAAGTGAGTGCGTCTTAAATTGCTCCTAAAGCAACCCCGTAGAATTCATGGATCACGCAGAGTTTTCTGCTGGTGCGGGGGACGCCTTCCTTCGCCGGCATGTTGGCGTGACGGTCCAAGCAAGCGGTCTGCTGCAGCGCCAACCACATCCGCGTCATGATCCGGCGGGGCCAACTGGCAGCGCGCAAGATCTGCAGGAGATTTCTCCGCATCTCGCCCGCAGACGTGATTGCCTACGAGAATGCCGACACGGGTAAGGGCTTACCGAAGCAGCCAAGTGCCGACAAAGGCGAGAGCGGCGGAGTAGACCGCGTGGCCTTCCTCGTCCGTCACCAGAACGGTGATGATCTGGCGCTCGCCATCCTTCGGGATTTCGTCAGCGGCTATCGCCGGCAGTAGGCGCTTGGCCTCAAGCGCAGCGGCTTGCAGGTCGGCGCATTCGGTGCCCACGTCGTCGCGCCGGTTGAAGCCGTCATGGATGTCGAAAAAGTAACGAGGCATAGAATCTCCACGCATCGAGGGCGGGAGCGCACGTGTCTCTCAAGCGCGGACAGCCAGGGCAAATGCCACGATGACAATGTTCTAGACAAAAATTTATGTGGCCGCCATCACATAGGTCAGTACGCCGCGCTTATGAGCGTTGAATTCGGCCGACTGTCGCTAATTTAGCGTGCCGCCTGATACCAGCTTATTAGTGATTTCAACATATGTGTGTTTAGGCTGGCCCCATCGGCAGCACCCTTCCCGGCGTTGCCGGCTGGGAGAGTTTTGCGCTTCCGCCCCTGATCAAGTGGCGAGGCCGTCATGGTATCCGTATCCAGCCAAGCCGCACTCGGCCTGCTCGTCCGCCGGTTGGAACGCATCGGACAGCTCTCGGACGCCGAGCGGCAAGCCGTCGAGAACCTACCCGCGAAGGTGCAGACGCTTCGACCTCGGCAGGACATCGTGCGTGAGGGCGACAAGCCCGAGCATTCTTGTCTGATCGTGGAGGGCTGGGCCTTCCGCTACAAGCTCCTCGGCGGAGGCCGGCGGCAGATCCTGTCGTTCCACGTGCCGGGCGACGTGCCGGATCTACACAGCCTGCATATCGACACGATGGATCACGGCCTTGCGGCCCTGACGCAGGCCACGATCGCCTTCATCCCGCACGAGTGCCTGTTCGAGGTCACGAAGCGTTTCCCCGGTCTCGCAGGCATCCTGTGGCGTGAGACCCTGATCGATGCCGCCATCTTCCGGCAGTGGATCACCGGCATGGGGCAGCGCGACGCGTTCGGGCGCATGGCGCATCTGCTCTGCGAACTCTACTGCAAGCTCGAAGCCATAGGGCTTGCACCCGAGCAGCGTTGCAACCTGCCGATCACCCAGATTGAACTTGGCGATGCGCTCGGTCTCTCCAGCGTGCACACCAACCGCGTGCTGCAAGAGTTGCGGGCTCAGGGGCTTGTTACGTTTCGTTCGAAGGCGTTCAGCATCACGTCCTGGGACGGACTCGTGCGGGCCGCCGAGTTCAACCCGGCCTACCTGCAACTCGCCAAGTAGGTGGGCAATGCTCGTGTGAAATCGCGATCTGCATCCAGGTTGCCGAACGATGGCCGATCAACCCATCGGCTCTACCGTTGCCGGCGGCCCCGCTCCTCGTCCGCCACCGCCTCCACCGCCGCGATCGCGTTCTCCAGCTCCGCGATCCGCTTCAGGGTGCTATCGGCCGGCATCGTATCGTACTGTGCGGCTTCCATAATGAGGTCGCGCTGACGGGCCTTGAGGCGGTCTAGCAGGGCTTCGAGCTTGTCCATGGCGCGCTGTAACGAGGCATGGTCCCCTCGACAACATCGGCACGGCGATCTTCGGGCCAAGATCGCGACGCTGCGAAATGGACGGGTTGCTTAACCTCGCGTGCTGATTGAGGCACCCGACCCGCCGCAGGATCGCGGCGGGCTTCTGGAGATCCTTAGGCGGCCGCGCGACCAGGCCGGCCGAGGCCAATGTTCTTCGCGAGGGCGGAGCGGGCCTCGGAATAATTCGGAGACACCATCGGGTAATCCGCCGGGAGGCCGAACTTGGCCCGGTAGGCGTGCGGGTCGAGACCATGTTTGCTGAGGTGACGCTTCAAGGTCTTGTAGCGCTTGCCGTCAACGAAGCTGGTGAGCGCATCCGGCGTGATCGACTTGCGGATTTGCGCTGCGGTCGGCTGCTCGACATTCTCAGCGACAGCGTCCCCACCCGCAGCCACGGAGCCGTTGTAGAGGCCCGACAGGGCTGCATGCACGCTTCCGATCAGCTTCGAAAGCTCAGAGACCGGAATGGAGTTGTTCGCAACGTAGGCCGCAACGATTTCGCTGGCCAGCGCTAGCGTATCGAAGTTCTGCTCTTGGTTTTCTTTGATCACTTAGGTTGTCCTGTGAGTACGCTACCGGCGTGAAATCTACCAACCTCAGTTCCAAATCAAGATGCCACTCACAGAGGGTCGCGCGATCCTGCCTTGAGGTGCGCGCATGCTTGAAGGATGAGAACGTGAGCCAAGGCGTCTTATTAGGGCGTCCCCCAGCTTCTTGCGCACTGTTCCGCGACAGCGATGGCGCTTGGCGGGGCACATGTTCGGCGGGAAGCTGCTGCGCTTCTCGGCTGCGGCCCTGGCCGTCTACGAGACCGACAAGACGGTCAAAGCTCGCAAGAGATGACGACCAGGGCGGCCAACCCCCGTTCCGGCATTGCCTTCGATCGGATCAATGTCGGAGAAACGACCGTTTTCCCACCATTCTGACAGGCGATCCGATTTTCCGCCCCTAGCCAAGTCAAACCTGTCGGGAAAACCTGTCGGCAAATCTACAGTCGGGGAATGGGTATTTCGGTTCCCGACAGTCGGAGCCGGCGATAGGTCTTCGAGTTCAGCCCTCCAGAGCGCCCTCACGAGCGGGGACGGACAGCCTGTACGTTCGGGGTCGGACGCGGTAGCCGAAGCCGCTCACAGGAACGGAGAAGGCTCAGTGTTCAGCCACATTACGATCGGCAGCAACGACATGGCCCGGACGAAGGCGTTCTACGACGCCCTGTTCGCCGCGACGGGTGGGCCTTCCAGCATCACGGATGCGAATGGCCGGCTGATTTACGACCACCGAGGTGGTCGCCTCCTCATCACAAAGCCTGTTGACGGGAAGGCTGCGTCCGGAGCGAACGGTGGCACCATCGGCTTCACCATGGAAAGCGCAGAGGAGGCCAAGGCTTGGCATGAGGCCGGCGTCGCGAACGGCGGCACCTCGGTCGAAGATCCGCCGGGTGAGCGCACGGGTTCCGCTGGAAAGATGTACCTCGCATATTTGCGCGACCCGGACGGCAACAAACTCTGCGCCCTTCATCGCATAGAGAGCTGAAGCACTAACTCTTCTTCGCCGCGTTGCACGAGCGTTGCGAAGAGGACCCGAACGCACCTCGACACTCGCGCTCAGGCTAGCCATTTTACCATGATGCAGCCTGCGCAGGTTCCGACCACCGCCGACATGCCGCTATGGGTTGTCGCCCTGTGCCTTGTGCTGGGCCTCGGCACGCTCGGGTGGATGGCTCGTGCCTGGTTCCGCGAGTGGCGAGCCTACCGCGCTGGCACGCTGCTCCCCCACCATAAGCTCCGCCCGATCCCGCCGACGATACAGGCACAGCGCAGCCCGTGGCGCTTCCTGATCTACGCCGCCCAAGCCGCCGCAGTCGGAGGCGGCATGTACATCAGCTTTTTCAGCGATACGGCTTCCAAAGGCTCCCCACCCCCGGCAGCGATAGCTGTTGCCTTCATAGGCTACGTTTGCCTCGTCGCGTTCGCGACCGCCGTCCTCACCGTCCTAACGGACTGGACGACGCGCACGGTCGGCAAGGTTGCCGGAGGTGCCGCCGGACGCACCCGAGCCGAGCATGCGGAGCAGGAAGCGTTGAGCGTCCGGCCGACCACCCGCAGACAGCAGCCCGAGCAGATCGTCGGTCGGCACGGTGCGGTCGAGTGTTGATTTCCGCTGAGAGTTGACCCGGCGTTTTCGTTGAGAAGTGACCCAGGTTCAGGGGTTGATGTTTATCATTGGGTGGGTCTGGTCAACTCACGGTGCGGCTCCTTTTCGGCTTTCCGGCTGC
>NZ_VRVF01000108.1:0-11094 GCF_008040045.1 Methylobacterium sp. WL8
CGCGCAGGGCCATGATCTCGTCGGTCATCGGGGGTCTCTCGGGTTCGGGGTTGGTCGTCGCAACCCGACCCTACCCGGCAACCGCCGATGACCACCCCTCAGCTACACCACCGCCTGGGACACGACCAATCCGGTGTCGCCGTACGAGCGCCTATGCAGATACGAGCTTTTAAGGCCCGTGGCCGCTGCGCACTGGCTGAGGAAGTCCTCGCGTGGCAATTCAAACTATGACCGAGCTGGATGCGAAGCGCTGCGAAGTGAAGGTTGACGGAGTTTGGCTCGCTGTCCGCCTCATCGAGGCGCAGGGGAAGTACGCAAAGGCTGAGAAACGCTGTCCGGTTTGCCACGGCCGCGTAGCCGTCGCCGGATCGTACACCTCAGTTGTGAAGCGTACGCTGATGCATCGCCGGGTCCACGATAGTTGCCCCCTCATCTCAAGGGCTTACCGTGGCACACCTTCGTTGCATCCAGAAGCGGTGGAGTAGCTTTAGGCTGATGGCGTCTTCGGAGCAGTAGCAATGAGCACCACGATCACCCGCGACTTGCTCAAGGCCAAAATCGTCACCAACGACGAGGTGAGCGCCGCCGTGGACGTGTTCATGACGGACCTGACGACGCGCCTTTTCCAGTTCAAGAGCGGTCACAGCTTGGATCTCGCCAACGCGGTGAGGGTAAATCAACCGGCAAAATCGGTCGTTGCCCATCGGGACAGGAACGAGAAATTTCGGCACGGAATGATGCGGACTGCGATCCTGATGGGGTGCATCGAGACACCATGAGCGACGATCCCTGTCGAGAAGCCGCCGACGTTCTTCGCGGGATGGGCTGGAAAGTGGAGCCTGCCAGCGATGAACTCGGCCTATGGCTGGTAGATGGGGAGCAACTCGGTGACGCCGAACTCATGGGAGTTGTCCGCCTCATAAAGCTGATGAACGGACCCGACATTATTCAGTAAATTCTATTGACACCACGCCGGCCAAGCGCAGACCAGCGCGGTCTCGGTGGGAACCGTCTAGCAGGTCTTTGGATCACTCTGCCGCTTGCTGAAAGCGCAGGCGCTGGTTCTGCCCGATGGTGCGCGAGATTAGGGAGCGGCGCGCGCTGTAGCTGGGCGAGACAAAGGGATAGTCGACCGGGAGGCCCCACTTGGCACGGTAGGCCTCGGGCGACAGGCCGCGCTGGGTGAGATGCCTGCGCAGCGCCTTGTAGGGCTTGCCGTCCTCGAAGCTGATGATGGCGTCCGGCGAGATCGACTTACGGATCTCTGTATCGGTCGGCTTCGTTAGCACCGGCTTCGGCGGAGTGGTCAGCCCCGTGATCGAGCCGTGAACCGTGCGTATCAGGTCCGGCAGGCTCGTGGCCGGTACAGAGTTGCGAGCAACGTAGGCGGTAAGGATCTTGGCGGCGATCTCGATGGGGTCTGTCGTGGTCTGCACGGTTCATCTCCTTCCGAATGCTATCGGGTGCGTGCGTGTCCAAACGTGGTGTCGCCGGGAACTCGATGTTGGCGTCGTCGATCACCCTGAACGGTCTCGGCAGGTCGGCCTGCCGCCGTACGATTATGCGCCTACGATCTCGAAACACAACTTGTGAGCGAGTTGATTGATGGATGCGATCTACTTAAAATTGATTAACGGGCTCATCCCGGCTGCAATGGGATGCCGTGAGGATCGAGACGCTGCCATTTTACCTGTATAAGCGTGGGTTTAGGCACCTCTTGCGAACTTAGGCTGCGACCTTCAGACCTGCAATTAAGTTGTATGAACGGCCTCAGCCTGACGCCCCATCTCATCGGCTCGGGGGCCTACTGCTGCTTACGGCAGAGGTGTGGGTGAGGACGCCAAGGCTCAATCAGGCGTGGCGCATGACACTACCGAAACCAAGCAGCGGGCTTTCGGCGATTACCTGCCGTCCGCAAGAGCGAAGGCTTACGTCCGCTTTCCGGCAGCGACGATGTCGTCTCGTACGGCCAAGTTGGGTCGAAAATTGACCCGCCGCTTGTCCTTTTGACTGGCGGCAAGCAGACGAGATCGGCTCAGTTCGAGGGGCGCGAATAGTCCATCCGCTCAAGGTCGAAGATCAGTCCCTGTCCAGTCGGCTGCCAACCAAGTCGGTTCCGCGTCTGCGCGCTCGACGCCGGCATATCGAGGCCACGAACGCGGATAGCCATCCGAAGTGCTCCGCTGCCGCATCCAATGAAAGGGCAACCGCCGGCACTTTTAAACCACGACCGATGGCCTCCGCCATGTCGCGGGCGGCGACACCTTCCTCGGCGACGGCGTGGTACCGGGCACCCGCCTCGCCCTTGTCATACGCGAGAGCATAGAGGCGAGCGACATCGAGAACGGGAGCCGCAGGCCAGCGGTTGGCTCCGTCACCGACATAGGCCGAGACGCCCGTCCGGCGGGCAACGTCGACCAGATAGGTGATCAGCCCCTGTTTCACCGTATCGTGTACCTGCGGGAGGCGCACGACCGACACGTTGACGCCAGCGTCCAAGAGCGCGGCACCCGCCATTTCGGAAGCGATGCGGGGGTTCGGGTGCTCAACGTTGAAGACGTCCTCGGTCGCCAGCCCGCCCCCCGTGGGGCTGCCCATACCAGTGCCGGACGTGATGAGGAGCGGTCGATCCAATCCCTTCAGCTTGGAACCCAGGGTCTCGATGACGCACCTATCCTTCTCGCAGTTTGCGACGAAGTTCGAGAAGTCGTCGTGATCGAACGCGGTGTGGATCACCCCGTCCGCCTCGGCCGCGCCACTGCGCAGGCTGTCCAGGTCCATGAGGTCGCCGCGATGGGGTTCGACGCCGGCGTCAATCAGTTTCTGAACGCCCGCGGCCGACCGTGTCAGACCAAGGACTTGATGCCCGGACCGGAGCAGTTCCGGGATGATCGCCGAGCCGATGAAGCCGGTGGCCCCGGTGAGGAAGATGCGCATGAGGTGCGGTCCGATGTGGTCTGGACGTCCTCTATCGGCGCATCGGCGATCCCGTTAAAGTATTGACTTTATCCCGTTATAACCCTTAACAGGATCGCTATGCCTGCCAGTTCAGAAACCTCGCTGGGAGCATACCTGCGGGATCGACGGACTAAGCTCGATCCGGCCGCCTTTGGGTTCGCGGGTCGCAGGCGTACGCCTGGCCTGCGCCGGGAAGAGGTCGCCCAACGTTCGAACATCAGCGCCACTTGGTACACTTGGCTGGAGCAAGGCCGCGGGGGGGCGCCTTCCGCGGACGTGCTGAACCGCATCGCCGCCGGGCTGATGCTGACCGAGCCCGAGCGAGAGCACGTCTTCATGCTTGCCCTCGGGCGTCCCCCAGAGGTTCGCTACAGGCCCAAGGAGGGGATCACGCCGCGCCTTCAGCGGTTGCTCGACACGCTTGAGGTCAGCCCGGCAATCGTCAAGACGGCGACATGGGACGTGATCGCCTGGAACCGCCCCGCTGCCGTGGTTCTGACCGACTGGGATGCGCTCCCTCCCGGCGAGCGCAATATCCTTCGTCGCATCTTCGGCGACCCGCGCGTGCGGACGGTGCAGCATGACTGGGAAAGCGTCGCCCGCTTCGTGGTCGGTGCCTTCCGGGCGGATGCGGTCCGGGCTGGCGCTACGTCCGAGGTCGGCGAGCTGGTAGACGAACTCTGTCGCACTAGTCCCGAGTTCGCCGCCTTGTGGCGGGAGAACGACATCCATTCACACGGAGATGGGATCAAGCGGCTACGCCACCCAACCTTGGGATTGATCGACCTGGAGTATTCCGCCTTTGCGGTCGATGGCCGGCCCGACCTCGGAATGATCGTCTACAACCCTGTTACCCAGGAAGTTCGCAACCAGATCCGCACGCTCGTAGGGTCAGCTCCTTAAGGGATCGGGTTCGAACGCCCCATGGATGCGGATGGGCGTTGGATCCGGGTGGAAGGCAGTCTGGCTGCTTACAGGAAGTGATTCCAGGAAACGGGACGTTCGCTCGGATTGCGATGGTAGACGGCTCCCCACCGTGCTCGGTCACCTGATTACGGCCGCCGCCGATTCGAAAACGGCCTTTGTGGTCGAGCAAAACCTTCGAGAGCCTATCGCCCCTCATTGGCGAGAAAGCTCGCTAAAGCGGCGAGCACAAGATCCGGGCGCTCCTCCTGCAGGGTGTGCCCGCAATCGAGCGCGTGCCCCTGCACGTCGAGCGCCTTTTCGCGCCATGTCGCCAGAACGTCGTAGGTCTGGCCAACCGTGCCCTTGGCGCCCCAGAGCGCCAGGAGGGGGACCTCGATGCGCTTGTCCGCATCGGCCGCGTCGTGTTCGAGGTCGATGGTCGCGGCTGCACGGTAATCCTCGCAGATCGCATGGCGCGTTGCCGGATCGCGGTAGACGCGAAGATATTCGGCGAAGAGCTCAGGGCTGGGCGATCCCGACGTCTTCGACTGTCCGTCCACATGCGTGCGCAGGAAGAACTCCGGGTCTGCGGCGATCAAGCGTTCCGGCAACGGTGCAGGCTGGATCAGAAAGAACCACCAGAAATAGCGCGAGGCGAAGTCCTTGTCCGTGCGTGCGTACATCGTTGCGGTCGGCGCGATGTCGAATACCGCGAGCCGGGTCACAACCTCCGGATGGTCGAGGGCGAGGCGGTGAGCGACCCGGCCGCCGCGGTCGTGGCCGATGAGGGCGAAAGCCTCGTGTCCGAGGTGACGCATCACCGCGACCGCGTCCGCCGCCATGGCGCGCTTGGAATAGTTGACGTGGCGCTCCCCACCGTCGGGCTTGTCGGAATCACCATAGCCGCGCAGGTCCAGTGCCACGACGCGGAAGCGTTCGGCCAGGGTCGGCGCGACGGCTTGCCAAGTCGCATGCGTTTGCGGGTGGCCGTGCAGCAGCAGCACCGGCGGACCTGCGCCGCCGACCGAAGCGCGGATGCGGACTGCACCGGACTCGATGTCGTGTAGTTCGAAACCTGGAAGGAACGGGTCGGGTCCGAGCATGACGGCCTCCTGCTTCTCAAGCCAGCCAGGGACGCTCGGCGCGGTAGCGCGTCTCGAAGGCGCGAATGTCGGCCGCATGATCCAGGGTGCTACCGATCGCGTCGAGACCCCGCACCATCGCGTCCTTCCGCAGGGGCGCGATCTCGAACGGCACCACGTGTCCGTCGCCGGTCGAGACCATCTGCTTCGGCAAATCAACCGTGAGGATATTGTTCGCCGGATCGAGCGCCCGTTCGCTCAACGTGGCGAGGTCCGCCACGTCGAGCCTGATCAACAGGAGGCCGTTGTTGGCTGCGTTGTCGCCGAAGATCCCGGCGAAGGTGGTGCCGATCAGGGCGCGGATGCCGAGTTGCATGAGGCCCCACACGGCGTGCTCGCGGGAGGAGCCGCAGCCGAAGTTCGGGCCGACGACGAGGAACCGGGTATCGGCCCATTCCGGTCGGTTGAGGACGAAGTCGAGGCGAGACGCGCCGTCCTCGGCGAAGCGCAGGCCGTGGAGCGCTCCCTGGGCGAGCCCGTTGCGGTCGATGCCTTTCAGGAACTGCTTCGGCATGATCACGTCGGTGTCGACGTTCGCGGCCGGCAGCGCCGCGGCGGGTCCGGTGACGGTGGTGAACGGCTGCATCGGTCAGACCTCCTTCGCGAGACGGCGGACGTCGGTGAGGTGTCCCATGACCGCGGCGGCCGCGACCATGGCCGGGCTCATCAGATGGGTGCGTCCGCCCGCGCCCTGGCGGCCCTCGAAGTTGCGGTTGGTGCTGGACGCGCAACGTTCCCCCGGCGCCAGCACGTCGTCGTTCATGGCGAGGCACAGGGAGCAGCCGGACTGGCGCCATTCGAAGCCCGCCTCGGTGAAGACGCGGTCGAGGCCTTCGGCCTCGGCGGCACGGCGCACGCTGGACGAGCCCGGCACGACCATGCCGCGCACGCCCTCCGCGATCCGGCGGCCGCGCAAAATGTCGGCGGCCTCGCGCAGGTCCGACAGGCGGGCGTTGGTGCAGGACCCGATGAAGGCCCGCTGGATGGGCACGCTCTCCATGGCCATGCCGGGTGCGAGATCCATGTAGGCCAGCGCTCGGTTCATGTCGCCGCGACGCGCGGCGTCCGTTTCCAGGGTGGGGTCGGGGACCATGCCGCCGACCGGCACGGCCTGGTCCGGGCTCGTTCCCCAGGTCACCAACGGCTCGATCTTCGCCGCGTCCAGGCGGACCTCCCGGTCGAAGACCGCGCCGGGGTCGCTGCGCAGCGTCGACCAGTGCTTAACTGCAGCGTCCCAGAGCGCGCCCTGGGGCACCCGCGGCTTGTCGCAAAGATAGGCGAACACCTTCTCGTCGGGGGCGATGATCACCCCGCGGGCGCCCCCCTCCACGATCATGTTGCAGATCGTCATCCGGCCTTCGACCTCCAGGGCCGCGATGCCGTCGCCCGCGAACTCGACCGCGTAGCCGGTGGCGCCTGACGCCCCGATCTGACGGATGACGGCCATCACCACGTCCTTGGCCGTGACCCCGGCCGGCAGCACTCCCTCGACGGTCACCCGCATGGTTCGGACGCGGCGGTATTGCAGCGTCTGCGTCGCCAGGTAGTGCTCGATGTCGGACGTCCCGATGCCGAACCCGAGGGCGCCCAATGCGCCGTAGGTCGTGGTGTGGCTGTCGCCGGCGGCGATCACCATGCCGGGTAGGATGAAGCCGAGTTCGGGGGCGACGACATGCTCGATGCCCTGCAGCGGGTGCAGAACGTCGAGGAGCTCGATGCCGAAGTCGCGGCAGTTCTCGTCGAAGTAGGACACCTGACGCGCCCCGCCCGCGTCCGGCATCTCGGCGACGCGCCGGGGGGTGGTCGGATTGACGTGGTCAACGACGGCGAGGGAGGCCTTCGGGCTCCAGACCGGCCGGCCGGCCTCACGCAGGCCGCTGAACGCCTGCGGGCTGGTGTACTCGTTCAGCACCGTGCGATCGACGTAGAGCAGGATTTCCGAGCCGGCGCCGGAGCGGTCGTCAAGGCGGCGCACGGTGTGGGCGTCGATCAGCTTGTCGTAGAGGGTCATCGGTTGCATCGCGTGCGGGCCTCTCTCGAAGGGGAAGGAACGGCGCATGCGCCGCGCCTGGACGACGCGCTAGGCTCAGAGCGAGGCCGTGGCAGGCGCTGCGATGGAAGGACGACGGGGGACGGAGCCATCGACGCCGATCGCGTAGTCCTCGACGAGCCTGCCGGAGAGCACCTCCTGCATGCGACCGGTGTTGAGCTCGCCCTCCAGCTTAGCCATCACGATGGCGGCGACAGCATTGCCGATGATGTTCACGATGGCCCGGCCCTCGCTCATGAAGCGGTCGATCCCGAGGATCAGGGCCATCCCGGCCAGCGGGATCGCTGGGACCACCGAGAGGGTTCCGACGAGGGCGATGAAGCCGGCCCCGGTGACGCCGGAGGCGCCCTTCGAGGTCAGCAGCGACACGCCGAAGATCGCCATCTGTTGCGTCAGGCTCAGTTCGATGTTGGTGGCCTGCGCCACGAACAGGGCGGCGAGCGTCATGTAGATGCAGGTGCCGTCGGCGTTGAAGATGTAGCCGGTCGGGACCACCAGTCCGACCACCGACTTGGAGCAGCCGAGATGCTCCAGCTTCTCCATCAGCGAGGGAAGCGCCGCATCCGAGGAACTGGCGCCGAGGGTGATGAGCAACTCCTCCTTAAGGTAGCGGAGAAGCTTGAGCAGGCTGAAGCCGCCCCACTGCGAGACCAGTCCGAGAACGCCGAACACAAAGATCGCGCCGGTCAGGTAGAAGGTGCCGATCAGCCCGACGAGCTGGCCGAGCGAGCCTAGCCCGAACTTGCCGATGGTGTAGGCCATCGCCCCGAACGCACCGATCGGGGCAAACCGCATCAGCACGTTGATAACGCCGAAGATCCAGTGGGAGGCTGAGTCGACGAGGTCGCGCAGCGGCTTGCCGGACTCGCCCATCTTCGAGAGCACGTACCCGAACAGGACGGCGATCAAGACGATGGGAAGGATCTCACCCTTGGTCAGGGCGTCGAACACCGTGTTCGGGACGATGTTCATCAGGAAGTCGACGGTGCCGTGCTCCTTGGCTTGGCCGGCGTATTTGGCGACGGCGCCCGCATCGAGTTTGGTCACGTCGGCGTTCATGCCGGCCCCCGGCCGGACGACGTTGCCGACGATGACGCCGATGACGAGCGCGAGCGTGGACAGCACCTCGAAATAGAGCAAGGCCTTGCCGCCGAGGCGGCCCATTTTCTTCATGTCGCTCATACTGCTGATGCCGGCGACAACCGTGCAGAAGATCACGAGGCCGATGACCATCTTGATCATCTTGATGAAGACGTCGCCGAGCGGCTTCATGTCGACGCCGACGGACGGAGCGACATAACCAACCACGACACCAAGGATAATGCCGGCGACGACCTGGACGTAAAGGCTGGTATAGATCGGCTTTCGCTGGGCCTGGGCCGCGGTCTGCATGGCGTCTCTCCCTGGTCGGGGTTGGCGTCATGTTCCGCATCCGGCGGTCATGACTGATTGCATCCAGAGATCTGGCATCAAGGCCTAAAGAGCCAATGCCGATCCGGCATCAGTTCATACAGGCAGCGTTTCGCTGGCTGGCCCGGAACATTGACCGAGGCCTGGGTCGCTCTCATCGTTCCGTGAAACGAGGCTGCCGAGCTTCGGTCGGGACGGCTTTCTCTAGGGACGGGAACTCGCAGGATGGACGCGGCGTGGCTCGAAGACTTCCTGGCGCTCGTCGACCTCGGACATTTTTCCCGAGCTGCCGAACAGCGGAACATCACGCAGCCTGCGTTCAGCCGCCGGGTCAGGGCTCTGGAGGACTGGGTCGGCGCACCGCTGTTCGTTCGCGACGCACAGCCGGTCATGCTTACCGCGGCCGGGGAACGGTTCCGCCCGGTGGCGGAGGAGATCCTCCGACGTCTCTTCCAGGGTCGGGAAGCGGCCCGGGAGGCTGGGCTGATGGCAGCCTCCACCCTCCGCTTTGCCTCCACCCAGGTTCTCTCGCTGACATTCTTCCCGAGTTGGCTGAAGGCCATGGAGGCGAGTGAGCAGTTCCAGGCGACGGTTAACCTGACCGCCGCCCACATGGCCGCCTGCGAGCAGCTGATGCTGAGGGGCGAGGCGCAGTTCCTGCTGTGCCACCATCATCCCCAAACCTCCCACCTGCTGATGACCGACCAATTCCGGTCTATCCGTCTCGGGACCGACACTCTGCTCCCGGTGAGCGCGCCGAACCCAGAAGGAACGGGGCCGCTGTTCGAGTTGCCCGGAAGTCGGGCGGCGCCGCTGCCCCTCCTCAACCTCACCAACGATTCCGGGCTCGGACGCATCCTGGCGGGCACACATATCATCGCCGAGAGCGGAGCTTCGCTGAAGCCCGTCTTCGCGTCGCACCTGACCTCCGTCCTCGTCGCGATGGCTCGGAACGGTCGCGGTCTGACATGGGCGCCCCTGAGTATCGTTTCGGACGATCTTGAACGTGGGACACTCGTCAGAGCGTCCCGAGCCGCCGACGATATCTCGGTCGAGATCCGGCTTTACCGCCCGCGCGCCCGTCAGAGCCCAACCGCGGAACGCATGTGGGACTTGGTTTCGAGTGACGACTAAGGTGATTTGATATCAGACTAATTCCTCGAAGTGTAGCTACAGCTGTTAACCAGTGTCGATCTTTTGCTGGGTTCAGATTTTTGGCCTGTTTTCGGCCCACTACGGCTTTCATCCACGCAACCGGGTCGGATCAACACTCGCTAGTCTGCTCTACGACCAGGTCGGGTGAAATTCGGTCCGTCTCCTGCTAGGTTATGTTCGGGGTCAGCGGACGTGTGGGGACGATGGGCTCGCCACGGTCAGCGGCGAATGCGTGCCACCGTTTGCCAGAGTTGCTCTGCAGCGCGATTGATGCAGTCCGGCGATTGGAAAAGCCTGATCTCGATGGGAATGTCGAAGTGTTCAGGGCCGGCTCGGACGAGGCGGCCACGCGACAGGTCGTCCTCCGCCAACGTTCTTGGAAGCCAGGCAACGCCTTGCCCATCCCGCGCCGTGGACATGAGGGTAGCGGCTAGGTGGGATGTGAAGACCGTCTCCAGGTGCACCGTCTCGCTTCGCCCGGTTCGGTGAATGGTCAAGATGCGACCGAGGCCAGAGGCTTGACTGTAGGCGAGATGCCTCGATGGCCGTCCGGATGATCCGGGCAACGGCCATGAAGGACTGCCCCCAGGGCTCGGAGCACAAAACGGGACGAGGACGTCGTCTCCGACCTTCACGCTCTGGAATCGACCCGGCTCGAAACGCGACGGGGCATCTGCATGATGATGGCAGAGCAGGAAGTGAACCTCGCCGCCGAGCATGATCTGCTCGCACGCCTCCATGCTGTCCGAGACCAGGCTCAGTGTACCAAGCGTCTCGAAGCGCATGAGGCGTCGGATCCAACCCGGGAAAAAGGTGAAGGACAGCGCGTGCGTGGCGGCGATGGATAACGTTGCCGTCTCACGTTCCCCGACCGCCTTCGTTTCGCGACGTGCACGCTGCAGGTCGCCCATCAAGCCCTCAGCAAGCGGCTGGAGATAGGCGCCGGCGGGGGTCGGCGTGGCCCCCTGCGCGCCCCGCACGAAGAGCGCGACGCCAATCCAGTCCTCAAGCGCCCGGATGCGCCGGCTGAAGGCGGGCTGCGTCACGTTCCGCACGTCGGCGGCACGCGAAAAGCTCCTCAGCTCCGCGAGCGCTAAAAAGTCCTTGAGCCAGTCGAGGTCCATGCCGATGCCGCTTGCGCATAACGCAAACCGATCATGGCATTGGCCAAATCACGATGTCCAGGCGTAATCGTCCGTGAAGCTTCGAGCTAAGGAGCGGCCTGGGCTCAAGCACAGGATCTCTATCTTTGGAGGGACGCCGCAATGAAAGTTTGGCTCGGCAGGCTATACGTTCAAGTTTTCATGGGAATTGTGCTGGGAGCCCTAATCGGATATTTCCTGCCCGATTTCGGCCTGAGAGTCTGTCCGGCATCATAATGTTTTCTGACAGAGCTTTCGGGTCATGAGGCGGATGGAGGCCAAGAGGACGAACGCTCGCCCTTTCCGGCTTTTGCATTCCCAATCCTTCGCG
>NZ_VRVF01000109.1:0-10973 GCF_008040045.1 Methylobacterium sp. WL8
GTTCGGGGGTAGAGGCGGCGGCGCGTGCGGGCTCGGTCGCGTCGGGGGCGAGGCGGCGCAGGGTGTCGAGGCCGATGCTCCCCTGCGGTCCCGTGAAGCGCAGGGCGCCGTTCGACTGAGAGACGCCCGAGATCCGGTGCTCGCCGGTGTCGTAGAGCGCGACGCCGGAATCGGACTCGATCGCCAGCCGCCTTGCCTCGGGGAAGTAGGCGTAGCGCAGCCCGTCCTGGGCGCCGGCGCTCGACGGCCGGCCGAGGCCCGCCGGCCACCATTCGCCGCCGCCGCGCTCGCCTGCGTTCCATCCCTGGCCGCTCCAGCCGGCGGCGGGCAGCGCGCCGGCAAGCTCGGCGCAGAGGCCGGCGACGCGGGCCTTCAGCTCGGCGTCGAACATCCGTCCGACCATGACCATGCCGCCGGAGAACCACTGGCCCATGCCGCCGAGTTCCGGGTGGTCGAACTGCGCCATCGTGCCGTTGCCGGCCTCCAGCGCCCGCAACAGGTGGCGTACCGCGTCGAGGCCGACGCCGTGGCGGTCGGCCACGATCTGCAGCCCGGAGGCGTGATCGGGGCCTTCGTCGTTCGTTGCCTCGACGCTCATGCGGTCTGCTCCGGAAGGCGCGACGCGCTCGATTGGCGCCGCGATGGGCCGCGAATGCCGGGCCGTGCCCGGGGCGAGCCCTTACTATGGCGCGCCGCACGGGGCGGTGGAAGAACCCAGCTCGCGCAAAAATCGCAGGTGCCGGAACGGGTTCCGCCCGGATCGCGGGCTCGTGTCGCTGCGCTGCAAAAATTTCCGGCGCCCGGGAGCTTCGCCGTCGGCCGCACGTTCACAAAACGGCCCGGGGGCCCCGTCGCCGAACGTCAGGCGGCGGTCGTCGTGATGCGGCCCCGGCCGACGGAGTGAACATGGCCGACCCAATTCGAAACGTAGTCTCGACCCGCCCCGTTCGTTCGCGCATCCAGGAAGGCAAGCCCTATCCCCGCGGCGCCACCTGGGACGGCCTCGGCGTGAACTTCGCCGTCTTCTCCGCCCACGCGACCAAGGTCGAGCTCTGCCTGTTCGACGAGTCCGGCGAGAAGGAGATCGAGCGGATCGCGCTCCCTGAATACACCGACGAGGTCTGGCACGGTTACCTGCCCGACGCGCGGCCCGGCACGATCTACGGTTACCGCGTCCACGGCCCCTACGAGCCGAAGGCCGGGCACCGCTTCAACCACAACAAGCTGCTGATCGACCCCTACGCCAAGGGGCTCGTCGGCTCGATCACCTGGAACCCGGCCCTGTTCGGCTACCAGATGGAGACCGGCGACGACCTGACCTTCGACGAGCGCGACAGCGCGCCGTTCACCCGCCGCAGCCAGGTCATCGACCCGGCCTTCACCTGGGGCGCTTACCGCAAGCCGAACGTCCCGTGGGAGAAGACCATCGTCTACGAGGCCCACGTGAAGGGCCTGACCAAGAACCATCCGCGGGTGCCCGAGCGCCTGCGCGGCACCTATGCCGGCCTCGGCAACCCCGACGTGCTCGACTACATCAAGAGCCTCGGCGTGACCGCGGTGGAACTGCTGCCGGTCCACGCCTTCGTGCAGGACGACTACCTGCAGGAAAAGAACCTCGTCAATTACTGGGGCTACAACACGATCTCGTTCTTCACCCCCGCCCGTCGCTACGCGGCGGTGCCGGACTTCGCCTTCTCGGAGTTCAAGGAGATGGTCGCCCGCCTGCACGGCGCCGGCCTCGAGGTGATCCTCGACGTGGTCTACAACCACACCGCCGAGGGCAACGAGAAGGGTCCGACCCTGTCGTTCAAGGGGATCGACAACGCCTCCTACTACCGGCTGCTGCCGGGGCAGGAGCGCTACTACATCAACGACACCGGCACCGGGAACACCTTCAACCTCTCGCATCCCCGCGTGCTGCAGCTCGTCATGGACTCCCTGCGCTACTGGGCGACCGAGATGCGCGTCGACGGCTTCCGCTTCGACCTCGCCACCATCCTCGGGCGCGAGCCGCACGGCTTCGACGAGGGCGGCGGCTTCCTCGACGCCTGCCGCCAGGACCCGGTGCTGAACGACGTGAAGCTCATCGCCGAGCCGTGGGATTGCGGCCCGGGCGGCTACCAGGTCGGCGGCTTCCCGCCCGGCTGGGCCGAGTGGAACGACCGGTTCCGCGACGACGTGCGCGGCTATTGGAAGGGCGACGAGGGCCTGCTGCCGGATCTGGCCAACCGCATCACCGGCTCGGCCGACAAGTTCAACAAGCGCGGGCGTAAGCCGTGGGCCTCGGTGAACTTCCTCACCGCGCATGACGGCTTCACCCTGCACGACACCGTCGCCTACAACGACAAGCACAACGAGGCGAACGGCGAAAACAACCGTGACGGCCACTCGCACAACCTGTCGTACAATTACGGCGTCGAGGGCCCGACCGACGACCCGGCGATCCGCGCCGTGCGCCTGCGCCAGATGCGCAACATGCTCGCGACCCTGTTCCTGTCGCACGGCACGCCGATGCTGCTGGCCGGCGACGAGTTCGCGCGCACCCAGCAGGGCAACAACAACGCCTACTGCCAGGACAACGAGGTCTCGTGGATCGACTGGGGGGCGATCGGCGCCGAGGAGCGCGACCTCGCCGAGTTCACCCAGCGCCTGATCCTGCTGCGCAACGCCCTGCCGATCCTCAGCCGCGGCCGCTACCTGACCGGGCAGTACGACGAGGAGTTCGGCGTCAAGGACGTGACGTGGCTGCGCCCGGACGGGCACGAGATGGGATCTGAGAACTGGACCGACGGCGGCGCCCGCTCCCTAGCGGTGCTGCTCGACGGGCGCGCCCAGGCGTCGGGCGTGCACCGGCGCGGCGGCGATGCCACCTTGCTGATCATGTACAACGCCTACCACGACCTCGTGCAGTTCACCCTGCCCGAGTCGGTCGGCGGATCGGCCTGGACGCGCCTGCTCGACACCAACCTGCCCGACAGCCAGGAGGTCGCGAGCTTCACGTCCGGCGAGCGCTACGACGTGACCGGGCGCTCGATGCTGATGTTCGTCCTCAAGCCCGACGACACCCCCGGCGACGCGGTGACGGAGATGGAGCGCTCCTACCAGCACGTGATGCAGGCCTTCGAGCGGGCCAACATCCAAGAGGTCCATTTCCACCTCAACGACGAAGATCGCTGAACGCGGCGCCTTCCCCTCGAGCAGATGATCTGCCACGAGGGTTTGAATACAAAAAATCGGACGATCGTGGGCCGCCGCGCGTTGAAGAATCGATGCGCGGCGGCGACGCGTCGGACGGCCGTGCGTCGGGGACCCAACATCCATGCCCAAGATTCTGCTGGTCGAAGATCACGAGGAGATCTGGGATTTCCTGTCCCGCCGGCTCAAGCGTCGCGGGTACGAGGTGATCCTGGCTCATGACGGCGAGGCCGGCGTGCAGCAGGCGCGCTCGGGCCGCCCCGACGTGATCCTCCTCGACATGAACCTGCCGATCCTCGACGGCTGGTCGGCGGCCCGCGCGCTGAAGTCCGGCAGCGACACCCGCGGCATCCCGATCATCGCGCTCACCGCCCACGCCATGTCGGGCGATCGCGACAAGGCGATCCAGGCCGGCTGCGACGACTACCACCCCAAGCCCGTCGACTTCTCGAAGCTGCTCAGCCAGATCAGCGCGGCCTTGGGCGAGACCGCGACGGCGGGCTAGGGCGGTTCTCCTCCCTTCCACCTCATCCTGAGGTACCGCAGCTCAGCGGGCCTCGAAAGAGCCCTCCCGCGGTCTCGGCGGGTCCTGGAGGGCTCCTTCGCAGCCCGCTGCCGCGGGCACCTAAGGATAAGGGGCGTCGATGGGGGAACGCTCGAGCGGTCGAACACAGGCGTAACCGGAGCGTAATCCATGAGCGACGACCCCGTCACCGCGCAGCGCCTGAAGAACGGCCTGCCGGTCTTCGTCGCCCTGGCCTCGCTGCTGCTCGTCCTCGCGGTGATGGCCGCGCTGTATTTCGGGCGCGACATCCTCGTGCCGGTGACGCTGGCGATCCTGCTGAGCTTCGTCCTCGTGCCGGCGGTGCGCCTGCTCGGGCACATCCGCATGCCGCGGGTGCCGGCGGTGCTGCTGGTGGTCGTCGTGGTGTTCGGAGCACTGTTCGGGATCGGCAGCCTGATCGTGCGCGAGGGCGGGCAGCTCGTCTCCGACCTGCCGCGCTACTCCCTGGTGATGCAGGACAAGATCAAGTCCCTGCGCGGCGCCACCGCCGACACCGGCACGCTGTCGCGCATCGTCGACGTGTTCCAGGACCTGAGCGCGACGCTGTCGCCGCCGCCGCCGCCGGAGCTGAAGGGCGATCCGGGCTCGACCGGGCATCCGCTCACCGTGGAGATCCGCGCGGCGCGGGCCGGCCTCGTCGAGAACCTCCAGACCTTCGCCGGGCCGATCCTGCACCCGCTGGCCACCACCGGCCTGATCCTGATCTTCACGATCTTCATCCTGCTCCAGCGCGAGGACCTGCGGAACCGGATGATCCGGCTGGCCGGCGGCTCGGGCGACCTGCGCCGCACCACCGCGGCCATCGACGACGCGGCGCGCCGCCTCAGCCGGTTCTTCCTGGCGCAGCTCGCCCTCAACGTGGCCTTCGGCGTGGTGATCGGCGTCGGGCTGTGGTGGATCGGTGTACCGAGCCCGACCCTGTTCGGCGTGCTCGCGGCGATCCTGCGCTTCGTGCCCTATATCGGCGCCGCGATCAGCGCCCTGCTGCCGCTGGTGCTGGCGGCCTCCGTCGATCCGGGCTGGAGCATGGTGATCGCCACGGCGGCGCTGTTCCTCGTGGTCGAGCCGATCGCCGGCCACGTGATCGAGCCGCTGCTCTACGGGCACTCCACCGGGCTCTCGCCGATCGCGGTCATCCTCTCGGCGACGATCTGGACGTTCCTGTGGGGGCCGATCGGCCTCGTGCTGGCCACCCCGCTCACGGTCTGCCTCGTCGTGCTCGGCCGCCACGTCGATAGGCTCTGGTATCTCGACGTGCTGCTCGGCGACCAGCCGGCCCTCGACCCGCCCGAGATCTTCTACCAGCGCATGCTTGCCAACGACCCGGCGGAGGCGATCGACCAGGGCCGGCAGTTCCTGAAGGAGCGCGCGCTCGTCACCTACTACGACGAGGTCGTTCTGGCCGGCTTGCGGCTGGCGCAGGACGACCTGTCCCGCGGCACCCTCGACCGTGCGCGCCAGGGCGAGGTCGGCGCCGCGATTCGCACCGTGGTCGCCCGCCTCGGGACGACGCCGGTGGCCCTGCGCCCGCGCAAGGGAAAGGCGCGGACTGGGAGCTCCGAAGCCGCCGCCGCCGTCGCCGCGGCGGGGCCGGACCGTAAGGTCGCCGCCGTGGTGCTCAAGCCCGCCGACCTCGCGCCGGCCTGGCGCGGCGCGGTGCCGGTGCTCTGCGTCTCCAGCCGCGGCCCCTTCGACGAGGCGGCGACGCTGATGCTGAGCCAGACCCTCGACCGCCACGGATTGCGCTCCGAAGTGATGGCCATGTCGGCGATCCGCGGCGGCGCCCGGCCGAAGGACGCGGCCAGCCTCGCGATGATCTGCTTCTCCTATCTCGAGCCGGTGAGCCTGTCGCAGATCCGCTTCACCGTCCGGCAGGCCCGCGCCGCGGTGCCGGGCGTGCGCGTCCTCGTCGGGTTCTGGGGCGAGCGCGACCCGGCCACCCTCGACCGCCTGCGCCGGGCGACCTCCGCCGACGTCCTCGTCACCACCCTGAACGACGCGATCGAGAACGCCGTCGCCGTGTCGCGTGCGCCCGGCGTCGAGCCGGCGCGGACGGCGGCGACGCCCGTTGCCACCCTGCCGCAGGCGGCGGAGTAGTCCGGGGCGGCGTCAGCCCTCCGCCGGCAGGGCGAGCTTGATCGCGATGCCGTGGGCGTCGTGCTCGAAGATGTGGGCGACGTCGTGCACCAGCCAGCGCGACGCCTCGGCGTCGAACCCGAGGATCACGCACTCGCCGACCCGCGGCACCGGCTCGCCGGGCGCGAAGACGATCGTGCGACGGGCCGACCGGAGGCCGTGACCGGCCGAAGGATCGGGCGCGATGAACACCACGTCGATGTCGGACATGGGCCCGGATAATCTCAGGTTGCAGTCGTCAAGACTGCTGCTCGCCGACGTAGGACGCACGGGGACTTCCCGATTCGGGAAGGCGCGGCGTCGAGATCAATCCCTATCCATCCCGAGGCAAGCTGAACAGTGACGGCGGCGGCCGGATCGCCGGTTCGGGCGACAATTCGCCTTCGATCGAGTTTGGACTCCCGCTAGAAAACCTGGATCGCACGGTCGCCCCTTCGCGTTGTCGCGATGACGTCGGCTCGGAGGCTGTCCGAACAGGGGCAACGCCGCCGTGTTACCCGCCCAGCCGCACCATCACGGAGTCGCGAGACCGATGCCGACGGACGAGACCGCCCCGACATGACCCAGACGCCCGAGACCCCGCCGACCGGCCGCACCACCCGCGTCGGCGCCGGGTCCGCCACCGCCATGTCCGACCCGCGCAACGAGATCTTCTTCGCGGCCGTCGAGACGACCCGCATGCCGATGACGGTCACCGATCCGCGCCAGCCCGACAACCCGATCATCTTCGCCAACAACGCCTTCCTGGCGATGTCCGGCTACGGCCAGGAGGAGATCATCGGCCGCAACTGCCGCTTCCTGCAGGGGGCGGAGACGGACCGCGAGGCGGTGGCGCAGGTCCGGGCGGCGATCGACGAGCGGCGCGAGTACAGCACCGAGATCCTGAACTACCGCAAGGACGGCTCGACCTTCTGGAACGCGCTGTTCGTCTCCCCGCTCTACGACACCAACGGCGAGCTGCTGTACTTCTTCGCCTCGCAGCTCGACGTGTCGCGCCGGCGCGACGCCGAGGAGGCTTTAGGCCAGGCGCAGAAGATGGAGGCGCTGGGCCAGCTCACCGGCGGCATCGCGCACGACTTCAACAACCTGCTCCAGGTCATCGTCGGCTACGTCGACATCCTCAGCGCCGGGTTGGAGAAGCCCGACGCCGACAAGGCCCGGCTGGGGCGCGCCGCCGACAACATCCGGCAGGCCGCGCAGCGCGCCACGACCCTGACGCAGCAGCTCCTCGCCTTCTCGCGCAAGCAGCGGCTGGAGGGCCGCGCGGTCAACCTCAACGCCCTGATCGGGGGAATGCGCGACATGGTCGCCCGC
This sequence comes from Methylobacterium sp. WL8, assembly GCF_008040045.1. Taxonomy (NCBI): domain Bacteria; kingdom Pseudomonadati; phylum Pseudomonadota; class Alphaproteobacteria; order Hyphomicrobiales; family Methylobacteriaceae; genus Methylobacterium; species Methylobacterium sp. WL8. Next base: position 7,211 of record NZ_VRVF01000109.1, read on the forward strand.
TCCGTCGGCGACGCCGTCACCGTCGCCTACGACCTGGCGCCGGACCTGTGGAACTGCCGCGTCGACCCGACCCAGGCCGAGGTCGCGCTGCTCAACGTGATGATCAACGCCCGCGACGCGATGCCGGAGGGCGGGCCGATCCGGGTCGTCACCGAGAACCTCGACGTATCCGAGCGCGAGATCACCGGGACCGGCCCCCTGCGCGCCGGGCGCTACGTCCAGGTCTCGATCACCGACGGCGGCACCGGCATGCCGCCCTCGGTGCTGACCCGCGTGATGGACCCGTTCTTCACCACCAAGGAGGAGGGCAAGGGCACCGGCCTCGGCCTCTCGATGGTCTACGGCTTCGCCAAGCAATCGGGCGGAGCCGCGAAGATCGAATCGGTTTTGGGGGAGGGCACCACCGTGCGCCTGTCCTTCCCGGTGACCGAGACCGGGGTGAAGGAGGCGCCCAAGCCGCCCGCCCGCACCACCGAGCGCCAGGGCACCGAGACCATCCTGATCGTCGACGACCGCGAGGACGTGGCCGAGCTCGCCCGCACGATCCTGCGCGACTTCGGCTACGTCACGCTGATGGCCGGGAACGGGCGCGAAGCGCTCGAGATCCTCGACGGCAACGACCGCATCGACATGATCTTCACCGACCTGATCATGCCGGGCGGCATGAACGGGGTGATGCTCGCCCGCGAGGCGCGCCGCCGGCAGCCGCGCCTCAAGGTGCTGCTCACCACCGGCTACGCCGAGGCGAGCCTGGAGCGAACCGACGTCGGGGGATCCGAGTTCGACGTGTTGAACAAGCCCTACCGCCGGACCGACCTGATCCGCCGCGTGCGCGCGGTCCTCGACGGGCCGACCGGAACCGGCTGAGGCGCCGTTCGCCGCACCGCACGAGGTTTCGCCATGCCCCAGGGTGACAAGAGCAAGTACACCGACAAGCAGGTCCGCAAGGCCGAGCACATCGCGCAATCCTATGAAAAGCGCGGCGTGCCCGAGGAGCAGGCCGAAGCTCGCGCCTGGGCGACCGTCAACAAGGACGACGGCGGCGGCAAGAAGCCCGGCGGCTCGGGCCGCGGCAAGGCCACCGACCACCCGGCCGCGCATGCGGGCGGCGAGAAGGGTGGCGAGAAAGGCGGAAAGGCCTCGGCCGCGCGCACGCCGGAGCAGCGCTCGGCCTCCGCCAAGAAGGCGGCTGCGACCCGCAAGGCGCGGAAGGCGACCTGAAGCCGCGCCGTTTCGGTCGCCATCACCCCCGGATGGGGCTACCGTGCACGCGGCGTTCGCACCCGCCTTTGGCCAAAAGTCCGGCTTGCCATCGCCGCTCGACTGTCCTTGGCTGTGGCCGGAACGCGAAAAGTCCGAAAAAGAGCCGGCACGCCATGCCGGAGCCGCACGGAGGATCAGCACCATGAACAAGCCGGAATTCCTGGCCGACGCCAAGACCAAGTCGCCGTTCTCGGCCCGCTACGACAACTTCATCGGCGGGCAGTGGGTGGCGCCGGCGAACGGCCGTTACTTCGAGAACACCTCGCCGATCACCGGCCGCGTCATCTGCGAGGTCGCCCGCTCGGACGCGCAGGACGTGGAGAAGGCGCTCGACGCCGCCCACGCCGCCAAGGACGCCTGGGGCCGCACGTCGGCCGGCGAGCGCGCCCGCATCCTCAACAAGATCGCAGACCGGATGGAGGAGAACCTCGACCTGATCGCGCTCGCCGAGACCTGGGACAACGGCAAGCCGATCCGCGAAACGGTGAACGCCGACATCCCGCTCGCCATCGACCACTTCCGCTACTTCGCCGGCTGCATCCGCGCCCAGGAAGGCGGCATCTCCGAGATCGACCACGACACGGTGGCCTACCACTTCCACGAGCCGCTCGGCGTCGTCGGGCAGATCATCCCGTGGAACTTCCCGATCCTGATGGCGGTGTGGAAGGTCGCCCCGGCGCTCGCCGCCGGCAACTGCATCGTCCTCAAGCCCGCCGAGCAGACCCCCGCCTCGATCCTCGTGGTGATGGAGCTGATCGCCGACCTGCTGCCGCCGGGCACGCTCAACGTCGTCAACGGCTTCGGCCTGGAATGCGGCAAGCCGCTGGCCTCCTCGCCCCGCATCGCCAAGATCGCCTTCACCGGCGAGACGACGACGGGCCGGCTGATCATGCAGTACGCCTCGCAGAACCTGATCCCGGTGACGCTGGAGCTCGGCGGCAAGTCGCCGAACATCTTCTTCGCGGACGTGGCCAACGAGGACGACGACTTCTTCGACAAGGCGCTCGAAGGCTTCACCATGTTCGCCCTCAACCAGGGCGAGGTCTGCACCTGCCCGAGCCGCGCGCTGGTGCACGAGTCGATCTACGACCGGTTCATGGAGCGCGCGGTCAAGCGCGTCGAGGCGATCACGCAGGGCTCGCCGCTCGATCCCGCGACCATGATCGGCGCGCAGGCCTCGTCCGAGCAGATGGAGAAGATCCTCTCCTACATCGACATCGGCCGGCAGGAGGGCGCCAAGGTGCTCACCGGCGGCGCGCGCAACGTGAAGGACGGCGAGTTCGCCGACGGCTTCTACGTGCAGCCGACGGTGCTCCAGGGCCACAACAAGATGCGGATCTTCCAGGAGGAGATCTTCGGGCCGGTGCTCTCGGTGACGACCTTCAAGGACGACGCCGACGCGCTCAGTATCGCCAACGACACGCTCTACGGCTTAGGGGCCGGCGTGTGGACCCGCGACGGCACCCGCGCCTACCGCTTCGGCCGCTCGATCCAGGCCGGCCGCGTCTGGACCAATTGCTACCACGCCTACCCGGCGCACGCGGCCTTCGGCGGCTACAAGCAGTCCGGCATCGGCCGCGAGAACCATCGCATGATGCTCGACCACTACCAGCAGACCAAGAACATGCTGGTGAGCTACTCGGCCAAGAAGCTCGGCTTCTTCTAGGCCGGCCTGGCTCCGGCCCACGGGCTGGCGCTTTCGACTTCGAGACGACTTCGCCCCGGCCCTCGCGGCCGGGGCGTTTTCGCTGGCGCCCACCACTGCATTTCGGCGCCGCGCGAACCACATGGGATCGGGAAGGGGTGCGGATGGGAGCGGACATGACGGACACGGCGACGAGCGCCACCACCGCCGAGCAGGCCGGCGTCGACGGGACGCCGCTGCGGGTCACCGCGACCCCGGCCGCCCTGGAGCTCATCGCCGAGCTTCGTGCCGAGCACGGCCCGGTGATGTTCCACCAGTCGGGCGGCTGCTGCGACGGCTCTTCGCCGATGTGCTACCCGGTGGGCGACTTCATCACCGGCGACGGCGACGTGCATCTCGGCCAGGTCGGGGGCGCGGACTTCTTCATCAGCCGCTCGCAGTTCGCGGTCTGGAAGCACACCCACATCCTGCTCGACGTGGTGCCCGGACGCGGCGGCATGTTCTCCCTGGAGAACGGCCGCGAGAAGCGCTTCCACATCCGCTCACGCCTGTTCACGGCGGCCGAGAACGCTGCGCTCGACGGCGCCTGCAAGCTTTAAGCGCGGGTCTGACCACGATCGGTGACAAGGGTTCCTCCCTTTTCCCAACCCACCACCTCATCTTGAGGTGCCGCGTCAGCGGCCTCGAAGGAGGCCTCCAGAGATCGCGCTATCCCTGGAGGCCTCCTTAGAGTCTGTCCGGCATCATAATGTTTTCTGACAGAGCTTTCGGGTCATGAGGCGGATGGAGGCCAAGAGGACGAACGCTCGCCCTTTCCGGCTTTTGCATTCCCAATCCTTCGCGAGACGGCGGCAG